>JALOLW010000145.1 GCA_025455795.1 Spirosomataceae bacterium | reverse complement strand
CACTCCACTTCGTTGGCACTCACAAAATGCGTCACACCCGACTTGGTGGCGTGGGTCATGGCACCGCCGAGTTCTTCGGAGGTCACGTCTTCGTGCGTCACGGTTTTGACCACGTTGGGCCCCGTCACAAACATATAGGAAGTGTTCTCGACCATCATAATAAAGTCAGTAATGGCGGGTGAATACACCGCCCCGCCCGCGCACGGCCCCATGATGGCCGAAATCTGCGGAATCACGCCCGAAGCGAGCGTGTTGCGGTAAAAAATATCGGCATAGCCTGCCAAAGACATCACGCCTTCCTGAATCCGCGCCCCGCCCGAGTCGTTGAGGCCAATCACGGGCGCGCCGTTTTTCATGGCCAAATCCATGATTTTACAGATTTTTTCGGCGTGGGTTTCTGACAATGACCCGCCAAAAACCGTAAAATCTTGGGCAAAAACATACACCAAACGCCCATCAATCGTCCCGTAACCCGTCACCACGCCGTCGCCGAGGTAGTACTCTTTGTCGAGGCCGAAATCTTTGCAGCGGTGCATCACAAACTTCCCAATTTCTTCAAAAGAACCTGGGTCAAGCAGCAGTTCGACGCGCTCGCGGGCGTGGAGTTTGCCTTTTTTGTGTTGTTGCTCGATGCGTTTTGCGCCACCACCGAGCAGCGATTCGGCATTTTTTTGGTCAAGGATGTCAGTTTTTGTGAGGGTTTGTTGTGAAGATGAACTCATTAGCGGTAGCCTGTTAGGGGTGATTGGTTAGTGATAATACCTTTTTGATTCGATTTTGTTTGGAACAACGCCGTTGCAAATATATTCAAAATTCCATCCTCGGAAGCGGGCTGACGTTTTGGGGACAGAAGTCGCCCGTTTCGTATTTGTAATGAGCGGCCATCGCAATCATGGCGGCGTTGTCGGTACAGTATTCAAAACGAGGCACATAGACCTGCCATCCTTCTTCTTCTCCCATTTTTTGAAGGGCGTTTCGCAAGCCCGAGTTGGCCGATACGCCCCCCGCAATCGCTATCTCTCTGATGCCCGTTTGACGAGCCGCTTTGCGGAGCTTTTGGAGGAGCATTTTGACGAGCGTATGCTGCACACTGGCGCAAATATCGGCCAAGTTTTCGGCCACAAAATTGGGGTTTTGACTCGTTTTTTCGCGTAAAAAGTACAAAATTGAAGTTTTGATGCCGCTAAACGAATAGTTGAGCGCGGGCATTTCTGACAGCGGAAACGAATAGGCTTCGGCGTTGCCTTGTTGGGCGTATTTGTCTATCAACGGGCCACCGGGGTAGGGGAGGCCGAGGAGTTTGGCGGTTTTGTCGAAGGCTTCACCCACGGCGTCGTCTTGGGTTTCACCGATGATTTCCATGTCTAAATGCCCCCGTACCAGCACGATTTGGGTGTGACCACCGCTCACGGTCAAGCACAAAAACGGAAACGATGGCCGTGGGTCTTCGATGAAATGCGCCAGCACGTGCGCTTGCATATGGTGAACCTCAATGAGCGGGATGCGCAACCCCAACGCGAGGGCTTTGGCAAACGACGCGCCCACCAATAATGCCCCCAACAACCCAGGCCCGCGCGTGAACGCGATGGCATTGATGTCTTTTTTGCGTATATTTGCCTGTTTTAAAGCCTCTTCGACCACTGGCACGATGTGTTGCTGGTGAGCGCGCGAGGCCAACTCTGGGACAACCCCGCCGTATTTTTGGTGAATCAACTGCGCCGCTACAATGTTGGCACGGATTTGGCCGTTTAAGATTACAGCCGCCGAGGTTTCGTCGCAAGAAGATTCGATTGCTAAAATCGTGGACATTGTTCGTTATTTGTTATCGGTTATTCGTTCAGCAATTCCAACTTTGGAAAAAAGAATACAAAAAATAGAATCGGGGTTAAAAAATCCGTACAAACCCGTTAAATCCATTCAATCTGTGTTCTATTGTATTCAAAAAAACAAAGTGGTAATCAGTTATTAACTATTTGTGAAACTTGTTTTTCGATATATCATCAACACCCTTTTCGTCCTGGTAGTTGCGTTGCTGCTTCTACTGGGTACGGCGGTATTGGGCTTGCAATTCCCTGCCGTTCAGACTTCTTTGGTCGAAAAAGCCACCACTTGGCTTTCCGAAAAACTCCAGCATCCTACCTCCATCGGTCGGGTCAATATCAAATGGTTTGACGCGATTTCGCTCCAAGATGTCAAGGTTCTTGACCTCAAAGGCCGCCCCATGATTCAGGTGGAACGACTCGACCTTAACCACGACTTTTGGGCGTTGGTGACGGGCAAAGATAAGAAGACTTTTGGGACTTCGTTGGACGATGCCATGCTTTATCGTCCCACGGTTTGGCTCGTCAAAGACCCCAAAACGGGCGATTTGAACTTGGATGAATTCATTGCCCGTATCGAACTCCTCACGACCGACACCACCAAAGCTCCCGGGCCAAAAGACCAAAATGTGCCGTTTTTTATCAAGCAGGTGCATTTGATAGACGGTACGCTTCGCTGGGACGACCCCCGCGAACCCAAAATGGCAGGCAAAGCCTTTGATTACAACCACTTTGAACTTCAAAAAATCAACGGCGAAGCCAATCAATTGATGATTTTGGGGGATACGATTGCCGTCAAAATCAAGGGCCTAAAAGCCACTGACAAACGCACAGAACTGGCCATCAAATCGCTCAACACGCGGCTGCTTTACTGTCGTACCAAACTCGAATTGGCCGATTTGCACGGGCGCATTGGTAACTCATTTATTGGCGATTATCTCTCTTTCAATTACGACACCCCCGCCGCTTTTGGGCATTTCAACAGCCAAGTACGCATCGTGGCCCACTTAGAAAATTCGATGGTGCAGTCGGAAGATTTGGGGTGGTTTGCCGATTATCTCTTTACGCTGCGCGAAACTTGGCGTGCCACGGGTGATTTTGACGGTACGGTCAATGATTTTAGCGTTGCCAATGCCAACCTGACTTTTGGCAAAAATAGCCACATCAAGGGCAACATTGCCTTCAAGGATGTGACCAATTTTGACAAATCCTTGATGGACTTCGACCTGCACCACACGCGCATAGATGCGGCAGATTTGTACCAATATTACCCCCAAAAATCATTCGCCGATTTGGCCAAGAAGTTTGGCGTGGTAGAGATGTCAGGGCAGTACAAAGGCACGATTGACCGCTTCAAACTCAAAGGGGAGTTCAATACCGCACTGGGTGCTATCAACGTCCGTGACTTGCAAATGGACTTGTCAAAATCAGTGCCTACGTACATCGCTGATGTTCAGACGGATGGCTTTCAATTGGGGAAGTTTTTGGATGACGACGCGCTCGGAGAAATGGCCTACAACGGCAAAATTACGGGGCAGGGTTTCACGGTCAAAGATGCCTCGCTGAGTTCGGAAAGCAGGGTGGCGAGTATTCGTTACAACGGCTACGATTATCGAGATATTTATTTCAAAGGCAACCTCCAAAAGAAACTTTTCAACGGCCTTGTGGTCATCAAAGACCCCAATTTTGGCGCGGACATTGACGGTTATTTTGATTTTTCAAAACCTAAAAATCTTTTTCAAGCACGAGGTGTAATTCACCACGCCGATTTGCGCGCACTCAATTTTACCAAAGATTCATTGGTGATTCACACCGATTTAGACGTTGATTTTGAGGGCAATAACATTGATGAAATGGTGGGCCGCGCCAAGTTTTTGAACAGCTACGCTACGCTCAATACCCGCCGTAACTTGGTGGTGGACTCCCTTCTGATTGACTCTCGCCTCACCGACGGGCTGCGCCGTCTGAATATTGAGTCGGAGTTTTTCAATTTTGTGGCCGAAGGGCGTTTTCAACCCACCAAAGCGGTCGAAGACTTGGCCACACTTTTTGAGGAATACCAACTTTATTTTGTGGGAGATGAAGCCGCCCAACAAGATTATTACGCGAAGAAAACGCTCAAAAACCCGCTGATTGAGCGGTACAGCGTGGATTATAAGTTGCGCTTCAAAAAAATGGACAAGCTCATGGCGTTTTTGTACCCCGATGGCTTCGTGTCCAACGGCTCTACGGCGGAGGGGGTTTTTACGATTGATAAAACTTCCATTTTCTCGCTTACGGGGCAGTTTGATACGCTCCGTTTGGGCAATAATACCTTTTACAAGTCACAATTAGACCTCAATACATCTAAGTTTACCAACAGTGCCGAAGTGCTGGCGTCGGCCATTGTAGAGTCTGACAAGCAGCAGTTGGTAGGCATCGCCCCCACCGAAAAACTCAATATTGAGGCCGCTTGGGACACCGACCATATCGCGTTTAGGAGCAATCTCCGCCAACGTAAATCATCTAACCGCGCCGCCCTCAACGGAGAACTGCGTTTTGTGGGCGACCACCTGTATCTGCAATTCAAACGCTCGCGCCTCAAACTCCTCGACGAAGATTGGAACGTGGATGCCAACAACCTTACGACCATCATCGGTCCCAACGTGACGTTTAGCAACTTGGCCATTAAATCCAAAAACCAGTTGATTGCCCTCAACGGCGACCTCTCTACGGACTCGCTGCGGGCTTTGGCTTTTGAAATGCGTAACTTTGAATTGGGTACGCTCAACCCCGTCTTGAACGTCAACATGGCAGGGACGGCCAACGGGTCGCTTACCCTGCGCGACGCTTATCGCACGCCGATTTTTGATACCAAATGGGACATCCAAAAGCTGACATACAACAATTTCTTGATGGGCAATCTCACGGGGAAGGGCGAATGGGACCCTCTGGACAAGCACCTGCACGTAGATACGCACCTCGACCGCAACGACCGCCGCAATATTGCCATTACGGGTACTTATACACCGAGTGCCGTCGGGAATGAGCTTGATTTGGTGACGACTTTTGACGAAACCGACCTGAGCCTCATTGAGCCTTTTGCGCGGGGATTGGTGTCAGATTTGAGCGGTAGGGCCATTGGCAAAGTTGCCATCAAAGGCTCTTATACCGCGCCTCAACTCGACGGCTTGGTGGATGTGAAGCGCGGACGCCTTACGTTTGACTACCTCAAAGCGGCGTTTGCGTTTGAAGACAAGGTGTATTTTGGCGAAAGCGACATCCGCGTGAAACGTATGCAGCTTACCGACCCCGAAGGCAACGTGGCTACCCTGCGCGGTGGGGTATATCACGATAGTTTCCGTAAGTTTTCGCTTGGTTTTGAGGCTGATATGCGCAATTTCCGCATTCTCAACACCAGCATCCGCGACAACGAGTTGTTTTATGGAACGGCCTACGCCACGGGCAAAATGGAAGTGCTAGGGCCTATCAACAACCTCAAAATCAATACCGACCTGACGAGTAACCGTGGCACTAAAATCTACATCCCGCTCGACGGAGCAGCAGAGGTAGCTTCCGAAGATTTTGTGCAATTTTTGGCACCTCCCAACGACACCACCAAGCGCACCGTAGCCGCCAACGAAGAAAAAATCACACCCGCCGAAGAAAGCATCATCAAGATGGATTTGCGGCTCAACATCACCCCCGATGCCTACTGCGAAATCCAGTTCAACCGCCAAACGGGCGAAGCCATCAAAGCCTACGGGCGCGGCCTCATCAACCTAAAAATTGACACCCAAGACGAATTTATCATGGCAGGGTCTTATGAGATTCAAAACGGTTCATACCCGTTTAGTTTGTCCAACGGCCTTTTGCCCAAAAACTTTGTGATTCAAAACGGCAGCCGCATCTCGTGGACGGGGGACCCCTACGAAGCCATGCTCGACGTGAAAGCGAGCTACACCCAAAACGCGCTGTTGTCGCCATTGTTGCGCGGAAATACCTCTACCACGGGCAACGAGTGGTCGCGGCGGTATCCGGTGGAAGTAATGTTGGGGATTAGCGACCGTATGCTGCAGCCCGTGTTGAATTGGAACGTCAAGTTTAAGGAATATCCCGCCACGGGACAGTTGCAGATTTCGGCGGCGGAAGCGCGTCTCAAAAGCGACGAGCAGTACCTGGCCCAACAGGTGAGTTCAATGCTGCTTTTTGGGCAGTTGCTCTCCGAAGAAAACGATATTTTGTCGCAATCGGCCCAAGGTTTTACCAATAATTTGAGCGAAATGGTGAGCAACAACCTCAGCAAGTGGGGGTCGTTGTTGAGCGAAAATTTGGAGTTGGGCGTGTCGGGTCTCAACGTAAACTTTGGCGACCCCAATGCCTTCAACAACCTCCAATTGCGCTTTTCGTACCGCTTTCTCAACGATCGCTTCCGCATCACCCGCGACGGGCGGCTGTCTTACGGCCAAAACCAATACGACGCTACGAGCCTCCTGCTCGACTGGACACTTGAATATTGGCTCACCAACGACGGTAGCCAACGTCTCCGAATGTACAACCGCAACATTCAGAACCAAATCGCGGCGGCGGCAGGGTCGCCCAACGCCGTTTCTTACGGGGCGAGTTATCTTTTTACGCGCAGTTTCAACAATTTCCGCTTCTTAGGCCCCAAAGAGTCACGCCCCGAAACAACGACGAACACGGGGCGACTGACGACTTTGCGTTAGGCTTTTGTCACCGCTTTCAACGTCTCTTTGACCCACAATGCTTTCTTTTTCAGGGCTTCCAAGTTGTTGTCGGTCACGGTTATGTGGCCCATTTTGCGGAAAGGTTTGGTGATTTTTTTGCCGTACAGAAACGGAAAAACCCCCGATGTAGCCAACAACGCCTCCATGCCTTCGTAGTGGGCGGGACCCGTGTGGCCTGCTTCACCGAGGAGATTGACCATCGCGGCGGGGGTATGCAGGGTGGTGTCGCCCAGGGGTAGGTTCAAAATCGCCCGCCAATGCTGCTCGTACTGCGAGGTGAGGTTGGCGCGGATGGTTTGGTGGCCGCTGTTGTGGGGGCGCGGGGCCACTTCGTTGATAAGCACTTGCCCGTCTTTGGTCAAAAACAGTTCTACGGCCAGCAATCCCACAATCCCCAGTGCCTCGGCGGTGCGCTTGGCGAGGGCTTTGGCCTGTTGGTCAGCCTCTTGTGAGATTTCGGCGGGAGCAAACAAAAACTCCACCAAGTTGGCTTCGGGGTGAAACACCATCTCGACGGTCGGGAAAGTGCTGACCTCCCCGCGCTCGTTGCGGGCTACAATGACGGCCAATTCTTTGTCAAAGTCCACTGCTTGTTCCAACAGTCCCGGCGCGTCAAACGCCTTGTCAAAATCGGCGGGCGAAACGAGGCGTTGTACGCCTTTGCCGTCGTAGCCATCGCGACCCAACTTGTGAAAAGCAGGCAGAAAATCGGCATAACGGGCCGTATCGGCGCGGTCGTCGGTCAGGATAAAGTCAGCCGTGGGGAGGCCGTGGTCGCGGTAAAACTGCTTTTGGAGTCGTTTGTCCTGAATCAGGCGAATCAAGTGCGGCTGCGGAAACACTTTTTTACCCTCGTTTTGGAGGGCTTCGAGGGCATCTACGTTTACTTTTTCGATTTCGATGGTGATGATGTCGAGTGGTTTGCCAAACGCATACACGGCGTCGTAATCCTGCAACGATCCTTCCACAAACGCGGGCGCGATGGGCGCACAAGGCGCGTCGGGCGTGTCCAATACGCTCACGTCGAGGTTCCAGTCAATGGCCGCTTGCAGGAGCATCAATCCCAACTGCCCACCGCCCAAAATACCAATTTTTTGCTGTATCACTTTTGTTCGTTTTTGTTTTTTAATCGTCCAATTCGTCGGGGTCGTTGACGTCAAACCACTCATAGATAGCCTCTTCGGCCATTTTGAGGGCTGCTTCGAGGTCTTTCACTTTGGCGGGACTTTCAAAGACTGTACCGCCTTCGTCTATGCAACGCACCAGCCCGTCGGTTTCTTCCAATTGGCCAAATTCAACCGTACCGTAGGTTTCGGCCCAGCGGTACAAGTACGGATAACTCTTTTGTAAACTCATATTGATGCTGATTTTTGGTTTGGGCGCAAAGATACGGAGAGGTCTATCAATATCCGCCCAAACGCTACCAATTCTCAGGCTTCTTTGCGTTCTTTGCACATTCATTCAAACAATAACACTATGGCCAAATTTCAGAAAAAGCAAGTTACCATTCAAGATTGGTTGGCAACACGCCCCTACAAAGCTCCTCTCGCATCAGACCTATATTATCTCAAAGTAGCCAAAGGTACATATCAAATCCTTGAAACTGAACGAGAGTGGTTTGTCCGAACATTTGAAAATGAAGAGGGTGCTGAAGATATGCTCAAAAAACTGAGTGTATTTCTGACGTGCTACTTTGAAGATTACGCAGTTGAAGGGGGTATTTGGCGAGGTTTTACCGAACTACACTCCCAACGTTTCGGGCGGTATTTGCCTTTTTATAATTTGGAAGATTACGACCCTGACTACTTCAACCTACAAGATATTCAGTACCTATTTTGGCATTTTATCTCCAAGTTGGATGGTAGTAGCTTTTACGGCCCCGACCATAGTATCATGACGTCTTTGAGCGAATCGTTGCTTGATTATTTTGAAGATGAATTGGAAAATGCACTGGTGTCTGATACCATAGAAAAACTCCTGACGGTAGAAGATGGGATAGATTGGTACGCCTTTCGGGATAAATTGGAATGGTTCTCAACAAAACATTCTTTCCTATCCATGGATTTTCTGTCAGAACGCATTTTGGAGAGTGTGCAAATATTTCAACAACTCACTGATACAGAACTGGCTAAGATGGCGATGTATGATTTTCAACAAAAATTTTATTGCAATCAGCATTCGTCTTTTATGGCACTTACAGCTTCTGAGTGGTTTGCCCAGATAGCACACTGCTCCGAACAGATGCGAGCGCAAATTCGTCA
>JALOLW010000144.1 GCA_025455795.1 Spirosomataceae bacterium | reverse complement strand
CTGCTCTACTTTTTGGGGAATGTTTTCCAACTCAATCAACAAACGACGGTACAATTCTTCTGAAATCGTCCCCCGCTTTTTGGCAACGGCAATCGCCATAAGCGTCAACACCGTCACTTGTGCCGTAAACGCCTTGGTACTCGCCACGCCTATCTCTGGCCCCGCGTGGGTGTACGCGCCCGCGTGCGTCTCCCGTGCAATAGACGACCCGACGACGTTGCACACGCCAAAGATGGTAGCACCTTTGGATTTGGCGAGTTGGATGGCTGCCAAAGTATCAGCCGTTTCGCCCGATTGCGAGATAGCCACCACAAAATCTTTCTCTTTGATGATGGGATTGCGATAACGAAACTCCGAGGCGTATTCGACTTCCACGGGGATTCGGGCCAACTCCTCAAAAATATACTCTGCCACCAAGCCCGCGTGCCAAGACGTGCCACAGCCCACAATCACCAATCGTTTTGCATCGGCGAGTTTGTCCATGTAGTCGCGCAGGCCGCCCAGTTGCAAGATTCCTTCCTCGGCGTTGATGCGTCCCCGCATACTATCGGCGATGGAGCGCGGTTGTTCAAAAATCTCTTTCAACATAAAATGCTCAAAACCACCCTTTTCGATGGCTTCGAGTTCGAGTTCAAGCGTCTGGATATAAGGAGCTTGTTTTTCGTTTTCGAGATTGACAATTTTGAGGTCGTCGCCATTGACCACGGCGATCTGGTTGTCGTCGAGATAAACCACTTCTTTGGTGTATTCGATGATGGGCGTAGCGTCGGAGGCAAAGAAATATTCATCTTCGCCGATACCAATCACCAACGGACTACTTTTGCGGGCAGCGATAAGTTGATGAGGCGCATCTTCCGACATCACCACGATAGCATACGCCCCCACCACTTCTTGCAATGCCAGCCTGACGGCCTCTTCTAAGGAGCAGTTTGTGGCTTGCTGAATGTCCTCAATGAAGTGAATAAGCACTTCCGAATCGGTCTGTGAGCGAAACTCATGGCCTTTTTTGATGAGGTTTTGTTTGATGGTGGCGTAGTTTTCGATGATACCATTGTGGATAATCGCCAGTTTTTTGTGATGCGAGTAGTGCGGGTGCGCGTTAGTGTCGTTGGGTTCGCCGTGCGTAGCCCAGCGCGTATGCCCAATACCGATGGAGGCTTGGGTATCTTTGGTTTTAAGTTCATTTTCGAGGTCGGCTACTTTGCCTTTTTTCTTGTAAACTTTGAGCTCATCGCCGTTGAGAAGCGCAACCCCCGCGCTATCGTAGCCACGGTATTCAAGCCGCTTCAATCCTTTGATAATGAGTGGGCAAGCCTCACGATGCCCCACATACGCCACAATTCCACACATAATGGTAGGTTTTTTAAAAATTCTTAGAAAAAGAGGATACTTAAATAAAATTTCTTCAACATTACTTGTAATAGTTCAACAAAAGTGCGCATTTTTCACCGTAAAACAAGGAATATTACAAAAAAGATGCTAAAATTCGTAAATGCAAAAATGCTGAAATTCGTAAATGCAAAAAGATGCAGAAACTCGTAATTGCCAAAATGCTTGAATGTGTAAATGTCATTAAAAAACATTTCCGCATTCAAGCATTTTGGCAATTCTACACAAAAAACTACTTTGTGGTCGTATAAAATAGCATGAGTTTGAGGTTATTACGAGTGGGCGTAATGGTCGTGCCGTTGATTCGGTTTTGGAGATAAGGCTGAAAACGCCCCGTCAGATTATTAACTCCCGCTACTTGGGGGAAACTAATAGGCATAAGCAGAAGACCGTTACTTTTTTTGAAACCCGTCAAAATAGCCTGCAAGTAAGTAGTCAAAATAAAGCTGTCGTACTGCCTAAATTTGGTGGAATAAAGACTTACTTGGGGCTGGATGATGGGCTGAAACGTCGTACCATCAATTGGTATGAATAATTCGCGGTCATTGGTAGTACGCAATACCCGATTAGTTTCGTCGGTTTCTATCAGTGCCAATCCGCTCGGAATATGCAGATAATTAGGCCAATCCACCACCCCGTTGGCAATATTGGCGGGTTGATTGGGGACAATCGTCAATTCGGCTCGATTGATGGCGATTTCTTTGTTTTGCAAAATTCTTGATAAGTACGGAAACTCCACCTTATTGACCACGCCAAGTGCATCGTGCAAATACGTCATTCCACGGGTTTGCGATGCTGGCAGTGGCTTCAAGGGTTGTAGTTGGCTGATGGCCGTTCCTTGCCTATTAGACTGTACATTATTGAAACGCCCGAATACGTTAAACGAAACCGATCCTTTGAGCGTATCAGAAGTGGATTCGTGGACGTGCATTGTCATTCGGACATCAGCACTGGCAGCACCAAAACCAATAATGGCGTTGTTGCTATTACTTGGAATTAGCGTAAAGCCCCGAAACGTTTTCCGAAATTGGTCTGCACTCGTAATCTCGTTTTTGTTCAACGCATCAAACATCGCTTTACCGAGCGTATTGGGCAGTTTGATGGTGATACTTCTACTTTGGTTGGGGCCAGGCGTGAATTTGGCCTTTGCGATAGGCTCAGTTTCGGCGTCAATGACACTAATGTTGTAGTAGTTGCGATTGGTACGAATCGTATCTTTCAGTCGGTGAACCCCCATTTCAAAAGGCTTCAAGGTATCACCGTAAAGATAAGAGTAGTTGATCTGTAACGCCAACGAGTCATAAATGTATGTCTTGCCTTCGCTCGTAAAGCTCGGTGCGCCAATCAGTTCAAAATAAGGTCGTGCGGTCACTTGTCCAAAAGTAGGGTCGTTGTATTTTCCAACCAGAAAACTGAGCGTATTGGAGGTACGAACCGAATCCAACAAGACCGTGGAAGTCCTGACAGTGACGGTATCGGTAAACTTTACTTCTGCAATAACTTCTGGGGGAAGACCAATTTCTTTGGGAGCTTCGCAAGCGGTTAATAAAACGACGATGGACATAGCCAACATCCAAACACCACTAACCAGCCAATTCTGTGTATAGGTTGTAGTACGCCTCTGTAAAATTTTCACTCTCTTCGGCCAGTTGGAGCTTGCGTTCGGGCAATTCATTCAAAATTTGATTTAAACTTTCACTAAATTCATCGTTAGCTTTGACTACGGCGTCGGAGTATGCGCAGGCGATTTTGATAAAGCCCTCAAAATCAGCCGAGCGGAGATGCGCCAATGCTTCGTCGCTAACGTCCATGGCTTTTGCTTTGTCCAAAATGTTTTCTTCAAACTTGAATTCAAAGCTGTTGTTATAAACCGTAAAAACGCACTTGGTGTCCTTGAACATGGGGTCGTTTTTGTAGGTTGTCTTCAAATACAAAGGAATAAGGGCCGTCATCCAATCGTTGCAATGTACAATGTCGGGCGCCCATCCCAATTTTTTGACAGTTTCGAGAACACCTTTACAGAAAAATATAGCGCGCTCGTCGTTGTCATCAAAAAAGTTATTGTCTTTATCTAAGAAAACGGATTTGCGATGGAAATAGTCTTCGTTGTCAATAAAATAAACTTGGAGTTTGGCATTGGGAATCGAAGCTACTTTGATAATGAGCGGCTTTTCGTCGTCGCCTACCGAAATGTTGATGCCCGAGAGGCGCACTACTTCGTGGAGGCGGTTTTTTCGCTCGTTGATAAGCCCAAAGCGCGGGATGAGGATTCGTATTTCCATGCCTCTTTCTTGCATGGCTTGGGGGAGTTTGCGCACATAATTGGCGACTTCGGTGATTTCGAGAAATGGGTTGATTTCACTCGCTACATACAGAATCCGTAGTTTACTCATAGTATAGTGATAAAAGACTTACGGGAATGGTTTTTCAGAAAAATTGTGCAAAATTATACAAAATTTCCGCGAATTTCAACAATACTTTGAGGCAAATATTTGAAAATGCCTTTTCTGGGATGCTAAGGCACTTTGTGCTACCTTTGTCGGCAAACATTTTCAGATGAAAACACCCCTTATTGAAACAATCATAGGCTGGTTGACGGCGGGATTCACGGTTTTGTGGATCTTGGAGTTGCGCCGCACTGACTTTCAACAGAGCTACTGGCTACTGATGGTTGCGTTGGCTTGTCTCTTTACGTTTCAGTTGATGCGTACCCGCCGATTGGCCCCAAAGTCGCCCGAACAAAAATCAACGCTACCTCTACAATCGAAATCAAAAAAAGGCAGCAAAAAGAAGTAGTGTTGCGTGGATGAACGTCACAGCAATCCCTCGTTCCGCATGATGATTTCGAGCTTTGTGCCGAGTTCGTCGGAGGCTTTGACGAGTGGTAGGCGCACTTCGCTGCTGCATATTCCTTTGATTTCGAGGCATTTTTTGATACCTACGGGGTTAGACTCTGCATAAAGCGGGCCGTCCATGTCCAAAAATTGGTATTGAATCGCTGATGCTTCGGCAAAGCGTCCTTCAAGGGCGTGCCAAGTCATGTCGGTAAATTCTTTGGGGAAAGCGTTGGCAATGACCGAGATGACCCCCTTCCAACCCACACTAATCATGGGGGTGACGTGGTTATCGTCGCCCGATACCAACAAAAACTCTTTGGGGCAGCGTTTGCCGAGTTCCATATATTGGTCAAAGTTGGCACAAGCATCTTTGAGACCGATGATATTGGGATGTTGGGCCAACTCCACAATCGTAGCGACCTGCATATTGACTACCGAACGCCCGGGTACATTGTACAAAAACACGGGTACGGGCGAGGCGTCGGCAATGGCCGTAAAGTGAGCAATCAAGCCACGCTGCGAGGGTTTGTTGTAATACGGACAAACCGACAAAATGGCATCAACACCCGTCAAATCGGCATTTTTGATGGTTTCGAGGACCACGGGTGTATTGTTGCCCCCCAAACCGTACATAATGGGTAACTTTTTGGGGTTGTTGGCTTGGACAAATTTCAGTAGGTCGAGTTTTTCTTGGGCCGTTGTGGTAGAAGTTTCGCCCGTCGTGCCTTGCACAACGAGATAATTCACTCCGCCATCACTTACAAAATCAAGCAGTCTTTTGAGGGCGGGGTAATCAATCTGGTGGTTGGTGTCAAAAGGCGTAATAAGTGCTACGCCTACGCCGATAAACTGAGTATTCATATCAATGGGAGGTTGGGCTGGTGCCTTGTCAAAATTGGTAGGTATATTGAGACTACAAAGGTATTGATTTTGGTGACAATAGATGGGAGGAATTTGATAAAAACCCCTACTGTCCACCTATTTTTAGCATATCTATCCTTCTATTGCCTCCAAGATGATCTGACAAGCAGTGTGGATTTGTTCGTCGGTGATGGTAAGCGGAGGGGCAATGCGCATCGAATTATCGCAAAACAAGAACCAATCCGTAATCACACCGCGACTGATGGCACGGTCAATGATGGGTTTGAGGACTTCAAAAGACTCAAATTCAACAGCCATCATCAGCCCTCGCCCACGTATCTCTTTGATTTTGGGGTGAATAAGTAGGCTACGAATGAGGTCTGATTTGGCTTGAATTGGGTTGGTGGGAATTGCTAGTTCGCGTTTATTTGGGTCGAGATTAAGAGTCCCAGCCAGCGCAGATGGTGCAGATACTTCTTGTTGTCGAAACGACAAAAAATGCGATGGAACATCCTGACTTTTACCCTCCGCCAACAGTTGCTGCACTATTTCAAGCGTAGCTAAAGAAGCCGCACAACTTACAGGATGCCCGCCAAAAGTAGTGATATGACCTAAAATGGGGTTGTTTTTGAACACAGACATGATGTGCTGTGGTGCCATAAACGCTCCAATGGGCATACCGCCCCCCATGCCTTTGGCGGTGAGGAGGATGTCTGGCAACACACCATACTGCTCAAACGCCCAAAACGTACCAGTACGCCCGAAGCCCGTTTGGATTTCGTCATAAATCAACAACGCCCCCACATCGGTACAACGCTGACGCAGGGCTTGGTGATAGGCCACATCGGGTACGCGTACCCCTGCCTCACCCCCAATCACTTCAATGACAACTGCGGCAGTACGACAACCAATTTTGTCTAAATCTTCGAGGCTACCGTGCGTAATGTGCTTAACACCCGGCAGTAAAGGTCGGAAGTTACGTTTGAAAAATTCTGCCCCTGCCAAACTCAACGCCCCCTGGGTAGCACCATGATAAGCGTTGAAACACGACACAAACTCCTTGCGCCCCGTGTAGCGTTTGGCGAGTTTCATCGCTCCTTCTACAGCTTCGGTGCCTGAGTTGGTGAAATAGACGTTGAACCCCACCCCCTGCCCCCTCCCTTGTTGGAAGGGGGTTCGTTCCCCTCCCAACAGGGTCGGACCGTCGCACGGAGGGCTGGGGTGGGGTAATGTCTGGACAAGAGCTTCGGCCAATTTTACCTGCGGCGTTTCGATGTATTCGCCATAGACCATCAGGTGGAGGTACTTGTCCAATTGCGCCTGAATCGCTGCTATCACTTTGGGGTGGCGATGGCCTACATTGCTGACGCCAATTCCCGAAATAAAGTCTATGTACTGCTCTCCTTGTGTTCCATAGAGATAGACCCCTTCGGCCCGCTCAATGTCGAGTGCCAACGGGAAGTCACTGGTTTGGGCCAAATAGTTGTAAAACAGTTGCTGTCGGTGTGTCATACTGCAAATATCCACAAAAAAACCCGCTGACCGAAGCAAGCGGGTTTTTTTATCGTATAGCGTTTTGAGTATGTATTCTATCCCAATACGCAATACTAACTACTCGGTACTATTGTTAATAACCACTATTTTGTGTCATCTTGCTGTTGGCCAAGATTTCATCTTGCGGAATCGGCCAAGTCCAAGCTACACTTGTTGCAGGGAGGGTACAGTTGGCGCGGCACTCGCTACTGCGCTGCAATGCGCGCGTAGTACGCTTGATGTCAAACCAACGATGACCTTCCATCCACAGCTCTTTGCGACGCTCGGTAGCAATCGCAGCCGTCAAAGCCGCGCCGCTTTCAGTACCTGGGGTGAAACCAGTGATACGAGCCGCACGGAGTTGGTTCAAGAAGCCCAACGCCTCTGTGCCTTTGTTGGTCGCTGCCAACGCCTCAGCAGCGATGAGGTACATTTCGGCTACGCGCAATACTTTAAAATTTACGTTACCATCGCGGGCGGTTCCACGGCCAATATACTTACCTACCAATAGCGCACGACCAGTGCGAGTTACGCCTGGGAAGTTGGAAGTAGGCGTAAAATAAGACGTGTAGCGAATGTCGTTGGTGGCATTGTAAAGTGCTACAAGATCGCGGGCTGGGTCCCACTGAGCGCGGTTGATAGCAGGAGAGAATACGTCAAGGGTTGCGCCACCTTCGCCAGAGTTGTACTGGGTAGCAAACAACACTTCCGACACGTTGGCATCGGTCCAAATTCCTGGGAACTGGGCGCGAGTAGCCAAAGGCACTGCCCGAATCACCTCCTGGGCAAAAGTAGCGGCTTTGTCGTATTCTTTGGCGTAAAGTGCCACGCGAGCAAGCATACCTGTGACAGCAGTGCGGTCCACACGTGACTTTTTGGTAGCAGTATTAACAGCTACGTCCACATCACCCAAAATCTGACGGGCTTCTTCCAAATCTTTGTAAATTTGGTCGTAGCACTCTTTGACCGAACTACGTGCTAACAGGTCTGAACCTGTTTGGGTCTTAATAGCAACGCCAGGGTCAGTAGAGTTGCGGTCCAAGTTGTTGGCATAATAACGCAACAAATTGAAGTGCGTCCATCCACGAAGAGCCAATGCTTGTCCACGGATGCGGTTGGCGGTTTTTTGATTGCTCGAATTGGTAAACTCGTTGATTTTGCCCAAAACGGTATTGACATCGTGGATGAGGTTGTAGCCTACTGCCCACGTCTGGTTGATACGAAGCTGGTCAGCTTTATAAACCCAATCGGTCACAGCTTTGTAGTTCACGAGCGATTCGGCCGTTTCGTGGAGGTTGTCCGACATCATATCGGCGATAACACCCGTAAACAAGCCATTGAGATACAAGCCGCGCATGTTGGCGTAGGCACCGTTGAGGGCTACATCGAAGTCCTCGACTTTGGTAAATACGTTGTTGTTGCCCAGTACGTGCGTAGGCTGAACGTCAATGACATCCTGACAAGCAGTGGTGGCCAAAACCAACAACAGGGAGGTTATTGAAAGTATTTTTTTCATTGTGATTTTTATCTTTTGAATGAAAGTATTGAGTATTTCGTATTTCGTATTGGGAATAACTTCTTTAAGCTACTAAATACTGGATACTAACTACTAAATTAGAAACCAATCTGCAAGCCAATTGTCCCCTGGCGCATGGCTGGATACTGAGCACCTGTGAGTGAGCCAGTAAAAGATGCACCGCCAGCATTGGGGTTGGTAGATAAACTTTGGTTAAGTCCTGAAATTTCAGGGTCAAAGCTCTGGAATTTGGTTCCCGTCCACAAGTTTTGGCCTTGGAAATAAATCCGTGCCGATGAGATTTTGATTTTTTCCAAAATCGTTCTTGGAAGGCTATAACCAACTACCAAGTTTCTCAAACGAATAAAATCACCCTTTTCCATGAAGTGCGTGGTGTTGGATTGATAAGGCAACAATGGATTGGGGATTTGAGTCACATCGCCAGGCTTTCTCCATTCGTTCAGCAATGCACGCGACACTTGGTCGGCGTAGTAATCAGGAATTTCGACGTTGGTACGGTCGTTGTTGAAGTGGTAGTTACCTGCTGCAAACGATAATAAAGCCGATACTTCAAAACCTTTATAGGAAAGTGTATTGGTAATTCCACCTGTATGAGGGGCTACCGTTGGGCCAAAGAGTTGTGCATCGTTAGGACTGTAAGATGTTGTCACTTCG
>JALOLW010000143.1 GCA_025455795.1 Spirosomataceae bacterium | reverse complement strand
CTCCTTTTAACTATTTTCCTCTTTTCATTTTTATTGGCACAAAGCACTTTCGCCCAAATCTCCCCTTCTCGCATCACCATCGCCCGCGACAAGTGGGGCGTGCCGCATATTTTTGCCCCTACCGACCCCGAAGTGGCTTATGGTCTTGCCTACGCCCACGCCGAAGACGACTTCAAGACGATTCAATTGTTGTTTTTGCCCGCCAAAGGACTCCTCGGCAAGCACCTCGGCAAAAACGGCGCGGCCATAGATTACGTGGTGGAGCTGCTCCACGCGCCCGAACTCGTGGCCGCAGAATACGAGCGTAGCCTCTCGCCCGACTTCAAGCGTGTGGTCGAAGGCTATTTGCAAGGAATCAACGACTATGCCGCCCGCCACCCCGACGAAGTGCTGGTCAAAGGACTGTTTCCAGTCACGCCACAGGAGTATTTTCGGGGTGTGGTGCTGTCGTTGTCGGTCATTTCGGGGGTTGATGGTGTGTTGCAGCGGATTTTTGCGGGCAAAATCCCCAATTTGCCCTTGCTCAAAGCGTCGGGTTCCAATGCTTTTGCCATTCACCGTTCCAAAACCACTGACAACCAGACCTATTTGGCCATCAATTCCCACCAACCGCTCGAAGGTCCCGTGGCGTGGTACGAGGCGCACCTGTGCAGCGACGAAGGCTGGAATATCGTCGGGGGATTGTTTCCTGGGGGGACGACTATTTTTCACGGGGTCAATGAGCAGCTTGGGTGGGCGCATACCGTCAATGGACAAGACAAAATTGACGTGTATGAATTGGAACTCAATCCCGCAGACAAAAACCAATATCGTTTTGATAATCAATGGGTTGATTTAGAACAAAAAACCGTCAAACTGCGCGTCAAGGGGATTCCGTTTGCCATCAAAAAGAAGGCGTACTGGTCAAAATACGGGGCAACGGTCAAGACCAAAAACGGGACGTTTGCCATTCGCACGGGGGCCAACCAAGACCTGCGCGGCGTAGAACAGTGGTACCGCATGAACAAAGCCCAAAACTTCGCGCAGTTTTATAAGGCAATGGAAATGGTGGCTATTCCGGGCTTCAATGTGGTTTATGCCGATGCCGACACGATTTTTTACGCAAGCAACGGTAAAATGCCCTTCCGAAAAGCGGGCTATGACTGGAAAGAGACATTGCCCGGCAATACTTCTCAGACCCTTTGGACACAGTATCATCCTTTCAAAGACTTGCCGCAGTTGGTCAATCCCAAAAGCGGGTACGTATTCAATACCAATCATACACCCTTCAACGCCACCGCCGCTGCCGACAACCTCAAAGCGGCGCAGTTTGACTCCACAATGGGCTACGAAACCCGCGACAACAACCGCAGTTTGCGTTTTATGGAAGTCATCCAAAGCATGGAAAAACTGAGTTACGAAGATTTCAAACGTCTCAAATACGACCATCAGTACCCCAAAAAATGGGGCTTTCTGACGAACATTGATTCGCTTTTTTTGCTCAAAGCCACTGAACATCTTGACTTGCAGGAATTGATTACGACCCTCCAACAGTGGGACAAACGCGCCGATACCGACAGCCGTGGCGCGGCCATTATTTTGGTGCTTTTTGACCATTGGAAAAACAAAGGCACTGCCACCCTCACCCAAAGGGAATGTGTGGAAGCATTGCGCCTCGTGAAGCAGCATTTTCAGAAGCACTTTGGCCGCACCGACCTCACCCTCGGCGAGGTGCAGAAACTTGTGCGTGGTACGCGCGAGCTACCTCTCTGGGGCTTGCCCGACGTACTCCGTGCTATGTACAGTACACCCCAATCCAATGGACGCTGGCGAGGCCAAGCGGGCGAGTCGTATATTGAGTTGGTGCGTTTTGAGCGGGGCAAACTGCCCGTGATTGAGTCTATCAACTGCTTTGGCGCGTCCAATCGGCCCGAAAGCCCGCACTATGCCGACCAAATGGAGCTTTTTCTCCAACTCAAAACCAAACCCATGACGCTTGACAAAATCCAAGTGCTACAAGAAGCCGTGCGAAAGTATCATCCGGGAGATTGATTAAGTAACCCCCCTCTTTTTCTGTCGCTCAAATGTATCTTCTGACCTGCCAAAATGAGCGGAATAAAGTGGATTTTGCCCACAATACCCCGTTTGGCTTCGGAGAAAACAATGGTTTTGGAAATATGCGGGTGTTTGTCGAGCAGATAATTACCAAAAAAAAATCCTTTTTAGTATAGTTTCTAACTACTCTAAAGTATCTTTCAGTCTCCAATTGCCCTTTGGACAACGTTCGCGTGACAGAGCTGATTAATTTTAACGGCTGCTTTTAGAGGGGCGACTCATCAGTGGTACGCTGGTAGATTGGGCGAAGTAAACAGCATTGAGGAGTGGCAGAAACGCCCAGCACGATACGCTTAGTCGAAAATTTTATTGTTTACGAAGTCGCTGTACCGTAGCTACATCTACTGCTGTCAAAGCAGCTATCTTGGCATCGTCGAAGTCTGTTTGAGTTATCAACGATTTTACAAACTTCAATTTCTGAGTATTTTCGCCTCGTTTCTCGCCTCGTTTTTCGCCAATTCGTTCGGCTCTATTCAAAACAAACTCTTCAATTCCCATGGTTTTCTTTGTTTTGTTGGTCAAAATCTCAATCTTTTGCTCAAAATTAACGGATTTCTCGCTGCTTGAAAAACGAATATACAACTTTAAAAAGTTCATTAAAGCTCTAATTTTGCCCTTGCTAAACTGTTTGACTAACAAGCGTTTGGCCAATGATATTTTTTCGCTCAACAACTCATCTTCACTTATTTTTCCTTTTTTTAGAGCCATCCAAACCGTTAGTATCACCATTGCAAATGGATTATTGCTTTCCGCAAGTATAGTCGCGTCTTGCTCCAAAACTTTGTAGGTATTGAAGTTATACTGTAAGCTTGTTCCCAAATAACGCTGCTCAAAATGCTTTGGATGGAAGCGTTTGTTGCCATCAGTCAGTATCGCAAAAGCCGTTATAGGGCGTTGGTACTTATCATATATTCGATAAAAATACTGAAACATCCTTTCTGCAAAACCTTTGTCGGTCTTTCCTTGTACCTCAATATGCACCAAAATCCATTGCTCTTCACCTTGTTTGGTAAACACTTTGACGAGTTTATCAACGTATTTTGGCGAAAAATCATCGGGGTCAATAGGAAATAATTGTTCTAATTCTTTGTCCAAGAACTCAAAAGGCTGTTCAAAATCGAACAATTCTTCGGCGTTTTTAAAGAAAAATCTCAGAAAATCATCAAAAACGTCTTCCAATATTGCTTTCCAAAGCGAATCGTCTCTTTTCATCTGCCAAAAATAGAGAAACGAAACAAAAATGCAAATTAAGCTACCTCAAAAATCCACTTCCAATCCGAGGCGTTGTTGGAGTTGGGCAAGGTGTGGGTTTTTCTCAATCAATGCGTTGAACTTCTCCTGCGGCGTATAAGGATTCCGCTTGGCGTCGCTTTGAGCGATTTGGTAGCTGATTTGAAGGAGGCGATTTTGGAGTTGATGCCGCAGATAGCCCAACAGGTCAGGCTTGACTTCGTTGAGCAACTGCTCTTGGTGGAGATTGTCGAGGACGAGTTTGATGGTTGTACCCTCGCACACAATCGTTCGATTAAGCATGACCTGCTCGCTCACCGCGCCGCCGTTTTGCTCGCGCATCTGCGCAAATTCCGCCCATGCTTTTTGGAGTTGTTCAAAAGTAAAAGGCCGTTCTGCCGTCAGCGTGGGGGCTATTTCGGCAGTTTTAGTAGGTTCATTTTGGGGTGTTTCGCCCGTGGGTGCGAGTTTGACGGTCGTTTTGAGCTTACTGCCGAGTGCAGGTGCGGGCATCGCTCCGTTTTGGTACTTGACGGTTGGCTCGTTGGTAACCGAAGGTGTGGCTTGGGGCTTGGGCGCGGGACTTTGGCGGTCGGCTACGATGCGGTCGGCGGCAATAACACTATTCTTTTTTTTTTCGTCTTCGGCCAACGAATCCCAATTCAGCACGTCGTTGATTTTGGCGATTTTCATCAAGCACAGCTCCACGTGCAGGCGTTGCTGTTTGGCGGCTTTGTAGTGGATGTCGGTATGACTACCAATGCTCAACGCCGACAACAAAAAATACCGCGACGCTTGAGCCGACTGGTCGAGGTACTTGTTTTTGGCCGATTCTGATACTTCCAACAGTTGTATCGTGGCGGGGTCTTGGCACACGAGCAGGTTGCGAAAATGCTCTAAAAGTCCTACCACAAACTGATGACCATCAAAGCCTTTGTTGAGGATTTCGTTGAAAATCAGCAGACTTTGCGAAATATCGCCCGCCAAGAGCGCGTCGGTAAGGCGGAAGTAATAGTCATAATCAAGAACGTGGAGATTTTCGAGGACTTCTTTGTAGCGCAGCGTGTCGTCGGTCGAAAAAGTTACGTTGAGGTCAAACATTGAGAGCGCGTCGCGGAGGCCGCCGTCGGCTTTTTGGGCAATGAGTTCGAGGGCTTCGCGTTCGGTTTTGATGCCTTCTTTGAGGGCGATTTGTTCGAGGTGGTCGGCGATGTCGCGCGGTTGAATACGGTTGAAATCAAAAATCTGACAGCGCGACAAAATCGTGGGCAGAATCTTGTGCTTTTCGGTTGTTGCCAAAATAAAAATGGCGTAGCTCGGCGGTTCTTCCAGCGTTTTTAAGAAAGCATTGAAAGCCGACGACGACAACATATGCACCTCGTCAATGATGTAAATCTTGTACTTGCCCGTTTGGGGCGGGTAGCGCACTTGGTCAATCAAATGTCGGATGTCGTCCACGGAGTTGTTGGAGGCGGCATCAAGCTCATGCACGTTGAAGGAAGCGTTGTTTTGAAACGCCACACAACTCTCGCACGTACCGCAAGGCTCTACTTCGTCGGTGAGGTTTTGACAGTTGATGGTCTTGGCCAAAATGCGGGCGTTGGTGGTTTTGCCCACGCCACGAGGCCCACAAAACAAAAATGCCTGCGCGAGATGATGGGTACGAATCGCGTTTTTGAGCGTCGTAGTAATATGCGACTGCCCCACTACCGAATCGAAGGTGACGGGGCGATACTTGCGAGCGGATACAACAAAACTTTCTGCCATGGGCGCAAGTTACGCACGATTTATCAAACGGTAAACGAGTTTTCAGAAAATCCCTTTACCTTCGCCGCAACACCTCAAATAGCCCCCTCTAAATCTCCCCCGGTAGGGGAGACTTTATGTTGTTGATGGTTAAAGTGTTGCAAAAAATCACATACTCGAAAGTTTTTACTCAACTCCATAAATCTCAACGATATGGCTATCAATTTTGAATTTTCGCAACAGGGTCTGTCGCATTTTGCGAAGGTCATCGGTACTGCCAACAAGTTTTTGATTGGCAAAGAAACCACCTACCAAGGCAACAGCGGCCTTTTCAACGTCACTACGCTCCCGGGGCTGGTGTATCGGCCAGAAGATTACGTGACTGAGTATGGTTTTTGGGCCAATTTTATCACCCCTACCGCAACCTGCGAGAGCAAAGGCTCGTTTTGCTGCCTCAATACCTACGACCGCGCCAAGTTTACGTTTAGCTTCATGCAGTACGCGGCTCACGTACCCAAAGGCGATTTTGTGGTGTTTTTGCGCAAACTTTTGGCCTTGCCCAACGCCGTGGAGTACTTTCCGAAACTCCAACTCAAAAATGGCGTGATTCACTACCGCAACAACAATGGCACGCTGTCGTCGCTCGAACCTGCGTCGGATGCCGAAACCGAAAACACCGCTTTGATGCGCTACCTCAACCCGTCGCTGGACGAAGTTGAGAAACAGGAACTTATCACGGCGGCGCGGTTTGTGCATTGGGCCATCAACGACCCCGCTCATCGCCGTATCCAAGTAGAAGTGGCGATAGACCATTTCAAAACCAACTTGGCCGAGTATGCTTTGCAGTACAACCTCAACGGTATGCCCGATTTGATATGCTTGGTCATCTGCGATATACGCCACCAAGGGCGTGCCAAAAGCAGCCACATCATCAATGCCCTCAACACCAACGGGAATACCCAAAAAGCGCTCCAAAACCTGCTTTCGCTGGGACAAGTACACTACCCGCAGCGCATCCAAACCCTCAAAACCAAAATCCAAGCGATGGTAGCCGAGGGAAAATTGGGCAATAAAACCTATAATTTGGCGACGAAAGATTTTGTATAGCGGAAAATGAGTAGCTTTGTAAAGATTCTACCCCTACTCTGCAATGAAAAGATTACTTTACTCCCTGTTGCTGGCCACGCTAAGTTTGACCCAAACGGTGGCTCAGTTGCGTCCTTATCGAGAAGATGAGCGTAAGTTTTTCACGGATTTCGGGGTTGGTGTGGGCGTTTTCAAAGCGGGCAATGCCTACACCGTCAATCCATTGCTTATGACCAACACGCGCTTGGGATGGCAGATGTACTTTTCGCCGCAGTACATTGTTTCTCGTCGGCTCAATGTAGGCGCAAAAATTGGCGGTATTTTTCGCCCTAAGTTTAACGATTTGGAGTCCAACAGCGTCGTTCAACCCAAGTTTACCCCCTGGGGGCTGGCGTTTATGGATTTCCACTTGGGGCAGGGCGGGCGCAGGTCGGCGTTGTTTGTGGGCTTGGGCGCGGGTGTCACGCACATCGGAAGCATGGAAGCCAAACGCAACGATACCAAAGAAACGTTTATGCTGCGCCGCCGAGACCGCGACGTATTTGCGACTATCGTGCCGCGCTTGGGGATAGCCTTCCGCGAAATCAAAATTCAAGGCGAATATTTTGTCACTACACCTTTCAACCCCGACTTTATCTCGCTTAGTATCACAGGTACTATCCCGACGGGCAAGAAGCGGTACTATTAGTTTTGTTTATGCAGCTTTTTTTTCGCCAAGTAGGCGACGGACATCCACTCATTATTCTGCACGGTTTGTTTGGGTCGTGCGACAACTGGCTCACTATCAGCAAGCCCATTGCCGAAAACGGTTTTTCGGTTTATGCCATTGACCAGCGCAATCACGGGCGGTCGCCGCACGCACCTACGCACACCTACCCCGATATGGCCGATGACTTGTACGAGTTTATCCAACAGCAAAACCTCCAAAAACCCATCTTGGTAGGTCACTCCATGGGTGGCAAAACCGTTATGCAGTTTGCAATGCGCTACCCCGACTTGGCCGCGTCGCTGGTGGTGGTGGACATCGCACCCAAAGCCTACCGAGTGCATCATCGGGAGATTTTGGACGGCTTGGCGGCGGTGCCGTTGGCGCAAATTCAACATCGAAACGAAGCCGAAGACGTACTGAAACAATACGAAGAACTGCCCGCCGTGCGGCAGTTTTTGCTCAAAAATCTCTACCGAAACGAAGCGGGCGCGTTTGATTGGCGCATCAATCTCAAAGTATTGGACGAGTCTATCGAAATCATTGGCGGTGATGTAGAAGACAAAAAAGTTGTGGAAACACCCACGCTTTTTATGCGGGGCGCGCTCTCCAATTATGTTCGAGAAACCGATTTACCTTCGATAGGAGAGTGGTTTCCTCATGCGGAGCTTGACACCATCGCCAACGCGGGGCATTGGGTACAAGCCGAACAACCCCAAGCCTTTTTGGATTCTTTGATGCGGTTTTTGAAGAAATAAAAGGGGGTGCTTGCCCTCCAATTTTTGAGTTTTTCTGTCAAAATCAACCGTTTTCGAGTGTCATTTACTTCGCACCTCTGAACCAATCCAGACCTTGCGGATGTTGTCATTTCAAAAAATACCGTTGCCTTGAAAACCTACCGCACGCTCCTGATTCAGATTGTCTTGTTTGCTGTCACCCTTGTCACTACCTCGCTTGCGGGGGCTGAGTGGATGTTTGGGCGGGTGTTTGACCTGCCTTTTTTTAAGATAAAAAATCCACTCGGTTGGGAGCATTTTTGGAAAGGATTTCAGTTTTCCTTGCCTTTTTTGGGGGTCCTTACCGTTCACGAGTTTGGGCATTATTTCACGGCCAAGCACCACAAAGTCAAAGTCACGTTGCCGTTTTACATTCCGCTTTGGTTTGGATTTTTGCAGACCATCGGGACTATGGGGGCGTTTATCCGCATCAAAGAAGTGATTCGTACCCGCACCAAGTATTTTGACATTGGCGTAGCGGGGCCGTTGGCGGGTTTTATAGCGGCGGTAGGAGTACTTTGGTACGGTTTTGCCAATCTCCCCACGCTCGACTACATCTTCAAAATTCACCCCGAATACCAGAAATTTGGCATGGGCTTTGCCCGCGTGGTTTATACCCAAAATCTCAGCGGACAAATACTTTTTGGAGACAACCTGCTGTTTTGGTTTTTCAAAACCTACATCGCTGACCCCACCCGTCTGCCACCTCCGCAAGAGATGATGCACTATCCGTGGTTGTTGGCGGGGTATTTGTCGTTGTTTTTTACGTCGCTCAACCTCATCCCGATTGGGCAGTTGGACGGCGGACACGTGCTGTACGGCCTCATCGGGAGCAAAGCCCATCGCAAGATTAGCCCGATTTTGTTTTTTATTTTTATGAACTACGCGGGTTTGGGTTTTTTCAAAATCGAGGAATTTTCGGTAGCCAACGACGAAATCTTTTGGAACAAAATTGGCTCTTTGGCCTTGTATGTGTTGTTTTTGCAGTGGTGTTTTAGTCGTATTTCCGACGACAACCGCCTCACCAGTTGGACGTTGGCCTTGGCTTCCGTGGCGTTGCAATTGGGGCTTGCGGTCCTTTATCCCACGCTCGAAGGTTACTCAGGTTTTTTGGCGTTTGGGTTTTTATTGGGGCGTGTGCTGGGGGTATATCATCCACCTACCGAAGACCGTG
>JALOLW010000142.1 GCA_025455795.1 Spirosomataceae bacterium | reverse complement strand
CAAGCCGTCTTCGACAATGCCATCCGCTTGAGTTTATCTTTCTTTTCCAACGAGCGCAAAGGCGACCTCATGGCGCGCGTCACCACCGACGTACAGGAAATCGAAAACTCCCTTGGAAGGGCATTTAGTGCGCTTTTCAAAGAGGTTTTTACGCTCATTTTTTACTTCGTTACGCTCTTTGCCATGTCGGTCAAGCTGACGCTGTTTACGCTCATTGTCATTCCGTTGTCGGGCGTAGTGATTGGGGGATTGGCCAAAAAACTCAAAGAATCTGCCGCCGAAGTACAACAGCGACTGAGTAATATTTTGAGCGTGTTGGATGAAACCTTCGGCGGAATTCGGGTCGTGAAAGGTTTCAACGCCGAGTCGGTGATTCAAAAAAGATTTGAAACCGAAAATCAAGGTTACAAAAACGCACTTCTGGGGATGGTGTTTCGGCAAGAACTCGCCCCGCCGATGTCGGAGTTTATGGGTGTGGCCGTGGTGGCGGGGATATTGCTGTACGGAGGCTCGATGGTACTTTCGGGCGGGTCAGATTTGAGCGCGGCCAAGTTTGTGACTTACATCATCATATTCTCGCAAGTGCTACGCCCCGCCAAAGAAATCTCCAACGCCATCAGCGGGATTCAGCGTGGGGTGGCGTCGGGCGAGCGCATTGTGAAGTTGATAGACACGCCCATCGAAGTCACCGATAAGCCCCACGCACAGGTACTCAAAAGTTTTGAGTCAGAGATTCGTTTTGACAATGTTGCCTTTGAGTATGAGGCAGATACACCCGTGCTGCACGGTATTTCGTTTACGCTCGCCAAAGGGAAAACAATCGCGTTGGTGGGTTCATCGGGGGGCGGTAAGTCCACCATAGCCGACCTCGTACCGCGCTTCTATGACCCCACGCACGGGCGTATCAGCATAGACGGGCGCGACCTGCGCGAGGTGAGTATCCAAAGCCTCCGCGCTCAAATGGGCATCGTGACGCAGGAATCTATTTTGTTCAATGATACGATTTTCAACAACATCGCCTTTGGGAGTGGCGCATCAGAAGCCGAGGTAATGGCAGCGGCCAAAATCGCCAACGCCCACGAGTTTATCTTAGAACAGCCCGACGGTTATCAGACGTACATCGGCGACCGTGGCACCAAGCTCTCGGGCGGACAACGGCAGCGACTCAGCATTGCCCGCGCGATTTTGAAAAATCCCCCCATCTTGATTTTGGACGAAGCTACCTCGGCGTTGGACACCGAATCGGAAAAATTGGTACAAGAAGCGCTCACTCAACTCATGAAAAATCGCACCACGCTTGTCATTGCCCACCGTTTGAGCACGATTCAGCACGCCGACGAGATTCTGGTGCTGAGTGGTGGTCAAATCATCGAGCGCGGCCAACACGACCAACTCCTCGCCGACGACGGTTAAGGAGTTGAGCAAAAGTTTTCGGGTGTATCCCCACAAGGGTTTTGAACCCTTGTGGGGCTGAATGCGACGAATCAAGCACCCGAAAACTTTTGCTTCAGTGCTTAACACAAAAATAAAACCCCCGTCAAAAGCCTCTGCTTTGACGGGGGTTTTATTTTTTTAACCTCTCTGCGCTTAGTTTTTCTTCGTTGGCGCAGGGGTTGTAGCAGGCTTGTTGTTGGCAGGCTGCTGAGTAGCAGGTGTTGCGGCAGGTTTTTGCTGATTTTGCAACTGCTGCACCGCTTGCTCGGCGGCGGCTTTTTGCTGTTTTTCCAATTCTACTGGATCCACACCGAGTTTTTTCAACACCAAGTTGCTCACGTTCAGTTCTTCCGAACCTGCAAACAAGATGATAGGCGTTGTGTTGGCACCCGCGTCCATGTTGAGGATGTAAGTGTAGCCGTTTTCTTTGCCTACGGCTTCGATTGCCGCGTTGATTTTACCCAATACAGGCTGAAGGAGTTGCTGCTGCTTTTTCTCCAACGTTTCCTGTGAAGTACGCTGAAACTCTTGGATGTCTTGTTCCAACGTTTGGATTTGCTTGGCTTTATCGTTGCGGATGATTTCGCTCCAAGTGGCTTGGTTTTTTTGGAAAGCATCTACTTTTTGCTGATAATCTTGGTATTTCTCCTGCAATGCCTTCTGTACTTGTTGGCTTTGAATTTGCATTTCATTCGAGATTTTTTTGCTGTCGGGGAGCGCGCCCAAAACATAATCTACGTTTGTCCAGCCTATTTTGAGTTGAGATTGGGCGTTTGCTTCAAATCCTATCAAAGCAGCAATGACCAGGGCGGCCACCATCAATTTACTTTTCATCTTTTGTTACTGTTTTTTGTTAGTTGTTTTATTGTTTGGGGTACTTTTGGGATTGTCCGTTGGGCTTGGTTTGTTGGTTGGCGTATTAACGGTCGCTGCCGCGTCTTTATTGTTTTTGCTATCGGTACTGAGGCCAAGTTCTTCCATTACGTAATCTGTGTAATCATGCACAGGATTGGAATAGATAATGACAAACTCGCTCGACTTGTCCACCAGCATATCTAACCGCCGCTGACGACACACGCGCTCTACGGCTTTGTAAACTTGGTCAGTGACGGGCTTGATAAGTTCTTTTTTCTTTTGGAATAACATCCCCTCAAACCCAAATATTTTGTTGTTGTACTCGCGTGCTTCGCGCTCTTTATCCGAGATTTCTTGGTTACGTTTGCGCTTCATCTCATCGGTGAGCAGCACTTCTTCGGCTTGGTAAAGTCGCTGCAGGCGATCTACTTCGGCGTATTTGTCCTGAATCTCTTTGGCCCAGCGGTCCGAAAACTTATCCAACTCAGTTTGGGCTTTTTGGTATTCGGGCATTTTGCTCGTCACAAATTCCATGTCCATATAGCCCCATTTTTGGGCTGAAACAGAGTACGTTATCAAAACGGACTGCAAAAGTAATAAAAGCCAACGGGTTTTCATAATGATTAGCTTCCAAGCCCCAAAGAGCGCGTTTGAATATGATATGAAAGCCTCCTTCGGGGGTAAGGGGCTTGGTTATCTGATTTGTTGTCCAATGGTAAAGTGAAACTGCGGGCCACTGCGACGGGTCTGCCCTGGGAGAGGGTCGAATCCGTACGCCCAGTCAATGCCTATCAAGCCAAAGGCAGGCATGAAGATTTTGGCACCTACCCCTGCCGAACGTTTGAGGTCGAAGGGGTTGAAGTCGCGGTATTTACCTCCCGATTTATCAGTCCCCCAGTTGTTGCCTGCTTCGGCAAATACCAATCCGAAAATAGTAGCCGAGGGATTGAGAGAAAGTGGATAGCGGAGTTCAAGCACGTATTTGCTAAATGCCACACCGCCCAGGCTTCGTCCGCCCGCCACTTGGTTGTTGGCGTCGGTAGCTTGCGAGGCGTCCACGTTGCTCAAAGTGTTGTAAATAGGTACTAAAGCGCGGTCTTGGTAGCCCCTCAAACCGATGATGTCTTGGGCCAAGGCAAACATTCCGAAACCTGCCAATCCTGCGCCACCGAGTACAAATCGCTCAAACGGGCTGATGGGGAGGTTTTGGTTGTAACGCCCCAAAAAGCCCATATGGGCGCGGGTACTGAGAACGAGCTTGCCCGCCACGGTCTGAAACCAACTCGCGTCAAACATCCATTTATGGTATTCTACCCATTTCAACTGGGCCTCTTTGCTCGAAAAATTGGTATTGCCCGTGATGAGCGAATAAGGCGGCGTAAATGTACCACTCAACGAAAACGAAGATCCGTTGCGTGGGAACTGCGGGTTGTCAATCGTATTGCGTGAAAGTGTGGTGTTAAACGTCACGTTGTTGGACACGCCCGTAGGAAAACCAATACCAAACAAGTCCAAACTGTCTAATGTATAACGCTGGTACGACAAAGCCGTACTCAACACAAAATAGCGATCGGGAACTTTGAGGCGTTTGCCAAGCGAAACGGTGATACCCGTATTTTTGTAAGCACCTATAAACTGTAAGTCGCGGGTGTTTCCACCACCACCAAATTGCGCCCGTTGGAATAAATTGAACTGATTGATGGCACGATAAACAGTGTGGCTCAAATTGATACCAAACGTAACGGGTTTTTTGCCCCCCAACCACGGTTCGGTAAATCCAAAGGTGTAAGTCTGAAACTGACGACCACTGGCTTGAAAACGAATCGAAAGTTTTTGGCCGTCGCCCGCAGGGAGTGGCCGCCACGCTTTGAAGTTATTGATGTTTTTGATGGAGAAGTTGTTGAACACCAAGCCCAACGTACCCACAAAGCCTATAAAACCACCCCAACCGCCCGAAAGCTCAATCTGGTCACTGGGTTTTTCTTCGACTGTATATTCAATATCCACCGTACCGTCTTCGGGGTGAGGAATAGGGTTGATGCCGATTTTTTCGGGGTCAAAATAACCCAACTGCGACAACTGACGTTGGGTGTTGATAATCTCGGTTTTGCTAAACTTCTGCCCCGGCAACGTAAACAGTTCGCGCATCACTACGTGGTCGCTGGTTTTGGTGTTGCCGTTCAGGATGATTTTGTTGATAGTGGCTTGTTTGCCCTCAAACATCCTCATTTCAATGTCAATTGAGTCTCCTTCAATAGATTTTTCGACGGGGCGGCAGTTGTAGTACAAGTAGCCGTCGTCTTGATAAAACGAGCTTACGTCTTGTCCAGGGTTGCCGCTGAGGCGTTTTTCAATTTCTTCGGGATTGTAAATATCTCCTTTTTTCAAGCCCAAGATGCGCGTCAAACTGTCGGAGCCGTGGAGGAAGTTGCCATCCCACGTAATGTTGCGGATATAGTAGCGAGGGCCTTCGTCTAAATTGAACACGATGTCAATGGTTTTACCGTCGGGGTTTTGGATGATGCTATCGGAGGCGATAACAGCGTCGCGGAAACCATTTTTGTTGTAGAAAGCGATGAGTTTTTCTTTGTCTTCGTCGTATTTTTTGGGGATGTATTTAGATGGCGTAAACACTCGCCCGAAGCGCATTTGTTTGGTACCTTTGAGCTTGTTGCGAATCTTACCTTCTTCAATTTCCTTGCGCCCGTTGAAAACAATCTGCCGTATTTTTACTTTTTTGCCTTTGTTCACAATCACCTTCAACACGGCATTGCCCCGCGCGCTGTCGGCGACTTGCTGCATCTGTACCTTGACGTTCATGAAGCCTTTGTCAATAAAAAACCGCTTCACGGCCAACTGCGTATTTTTGACGATGGTATTGGAGATGATACGTCCTTTGATGAGCTTGATTTTGTCGTTGAGGCTTTCTTGTTCCCCTTTTCTTATGCCCTCAAAAGTCACTTTTTGCAAACGTGCTTGTTCGCGTATCTGCATTTCAAGCCAAATTTGTCCACCTTCGATTTTGCGGGCCAAAATTTCCACATCCTCCAAGATTTTTTGGTCCATCAGTTTTTTGATGGCACTGTTGAGCGCATCGCCTGGTACTTTGATTTTGTCGCCGGCTTTCAAGCCCGACATCGAAACCATCGAATTGGGGTCGAGGAACTGATTGCCTGTCACGATGATTTCGGCGATTGTGTACTCTTTGGGGTCGGCGTAGTCTATGGTAGTTTCAGTAGCAGGAGTAGTTCCGAAGCGATTGCCAAGCCCCAACTGCTGCGCCGTAGCGTTCAGCGTACTCAACCCCACCCAAACAGCTACACACAGACGCAGGTTAAACTTTTTCATAATCAAAATGGTACGATTTTTTCTCAATAGTTATAACGCCAACTTAGGGCGATTCATTATAAGTCAAGTGATTGATTTTTCTGCATTACACATTGCTCACTTGTTCGCTGGTTTTGCCAAATCGCCTTTCGCGGTTTTGGTACGACAAAATGGCTTCGTACAGATGTTCACGCCGAAAATCAGGCCAAAACACCTCGTCGTAGAAGAAAAGCTCGGCGTAGGCCAACTGCCACAAGAGGAAATTGCTGATGCGGTGGTCGCCGCCCGTGCGAAGCATCAAGTCCACTTCGGGGCGGTCTTGGGTAGCAAGATAATGCGTAAAGAGGTTTTCGTCAATCTGATGCACGGCCAAATCGCCATTTTTGACTTCCTGCGCCATTTCTTTGACCGCTTTGATGATGTCCCATTTGCCACTGTACCCCAACGCCAAAATCAGGTTCAACCCCGTGTTGTGTTTGGTTTTTTCGATGGCATCATACAAGGCCGCTTGGCACGACTGAGGCAAACTGTTGGTTTGCCCGATGGTATCGAGCTTGACGTTGTTGTTGAGCAGCGTGGGCAATTCGCTGTGGATAGTGTCCACGAGCAGTTCCATCAGGGCTTTGACTTCAAACTCTGGCCTTGCCCAGTTTTCGGTCGAAAAAGCGTACAGTGTTAGCACTTTCACGCCAAGTTCGGCGCAGCCTTCGGTGGCTTCTCTGACCGCCTTGATGGCATTGCGATGCCCAAAAACGCGCATCGCCCCTTGTTTTTGCGCCCAGCGTCCGTTGCCATCCATAATGATAGCAATGTGCTGAGGGAGTCTATGAAGGTCAATTTGTTCTTTCATTGAGAGATAATCCTTCGGTCAAAACCGCACCCGAGCAAAATGTTTATTGCTCAATTTCAACCTATTTGAATCAAAATTGGGGTGCAAAGTTAAGCGAAAAATATCAATATATTCCCCACACCGAAAGCCTTTTATCGTCGCTTGCCGAAATGAGCCGCTGCTCAAAGTCTGTCCAAAGCAGCCGATTGACCGACGTGGCATGACCAGCGTGGCGGGCGCGGTCTATCACTTTGAGCAAACGAAAAGTGGCTGCGTCCCACAACTTGATGGATTTGTCCATGCTGCACGTAGCAATATACTGACCGTCAGGACTATAAACGAGGTGGTTGATGGCAAACAAGTGCGCTACTACGTCTTGGTGTAGCGTGTATTGGGCGTTTACATCCCAAATCTTGAGGTGGGCATCGCGGCTGCCCGAGAGCAAAAAGCGACCGTCGGGCGAGTAGCAAAGCGCAAAAACGGAGTTGGAATGGGCCTCAATAGTATGTAGCAATCGGAGGTTTTGGGTATCAAAAATCCGAATGTAATGGTCGCTGTAACCTACCGCAAACACCTGACCATCAGGACTTACCGCAATACAGCGTGCGCTTTGGATAGAGGCTTTGAGGTGCTGTCTGACGGCAAAAGCGGCTTTGTCTATGACCAACACCACACCATCTGACAACGCCACAAAGGCTTGGTTGTCAGAAAATTGAATATCGAAAATTGCCGCTTTGGTAAGTTGAGCCGACGCGACGACTGTTTTCTCGTCGGGTGCAATGATTTGGATGCCTTCGTAGTTTTGACCTACCCACAGGTGAGCGTGGGCAGGGTCGTGGGCGAGCGCATACACAGAAGCGGGGACTTGCGCTACTACCTCGCCCCAATCGGGTCGAGTCAAATCCCACCTGACCACGAGGCCGTCGCCGCCCGCCGAAAAAAACTGATAACGCTGCCCAGAAGGATGCAAGGCATATACGCAGTCGCGGTGACCCGAAAATGTATCTATTTTTTCAACCTGAATTTTTGTCATCGTCTCCTGAACTATTCCGAATATCTTTGCTGTCAAATAATTGAAGTGAGAAGAATTTTTGTCCTGTAACAATTTATTACACAAAGTTACACGGAGATACTCAGAGAACCACGGAGTTTAAACTCTGTGAGTCTCTGTATTTTCCTCTGAGGCTCTCTGTGTAATAAACTTCCAAACCAAAGTATATGCCTATTCATCGTCAGTGGACGGTTTTTGGAGACTGCCACCTTTTGATTTGGGAAATCACCGAAACCCCTGCCGACTTGAGGCAGAACTTAGAAGTAACCCCAAACGAGTGGGAAGAGTTTATCCAAATCTCGCATCCGCAAAAACAATTGGAGTGGTTGGCAGGCCGTAAAGCCATGCAGACGCTTATCGAAAGCCAGGGCTTGCCTTACGCAGGCATGACCAAAGATGACTACGGTAAGCCGCATCTGAGGCAGCGAGTGGCCGAGATTTCGCTGACCCACACGGCGCATTTTATCGGAGTGGTGATGCACCCCACACGTCCCGTAGGCATAGACTTGGAGCGGATAGCCGACAAACTCGCCCGCGTAGCCCCAAAATTTCTCTCTGGTGCCGAAAAACTTCACGCCCAAAACGACCTGCGCCATCTTTGTACGTATTGGTGCGCCAAAGAAGCCCTTTACAAGCTACACGGCACGCGCCAGTTGAGTTTTAAGGAAGAGATTGGTATTGAGCCGTTTGCTGACACCGACCCCACGCTCACGGGCTATATTTATCCCCACCAAACTTCATACCGCTTACATCGGTTTGAAATAGAGGACTTTATAGGAATCATGGCCGTATGAAACTAAGCTGAAAGTATCATGGCCAGTCTTTCGATTTCCTTCACTTTTTCAGCTTCACCTACTTTTTCAAACGCCAACGTAAGATTGCGGAGGACCCTTTTGACGATGTCCAGCGTGCTGCATGGCTGATAAAACATCTCGTTGGGTTTTTGGTTGAGTTGCGCGATGTAGTGGTCTATGTCTGAGCGCATAAACACCAGCCCTTTGTTGAAAACATTGATATAAAACTGCGCGGGGTCTTGTTTGTACGTCAGCACAAAAAGATTGGGCAGATTGACGCCATAAACGGGTAAGTTGAGCCGTTGGGCTATCAACATATAAATACAACACAGCGAAATGGGATTGCCTTTACGGGTTTCGAGTACCACGTTGAGCATTGAATTGCTGGGCGAATGAAAGTTTTTAGTGTTGGAAGAAAACTTGAGTTTGTTGAAGAAAACGTGATTTAGCGTGCGGATTTGGTCAATGGGGTGCATTTCGTCTTTGAACTCCAACCACGCTTCGTAAAAAAACTGCTCAAATTCTCCGCGCAGTTTGTCGAGCGCAAGGTCGGGGTATTGGTAAGTGGCCACAATCCAAAGTCCTTCGAGCAAGTCAATCGCTCCGCCGTTGTGCCAGTGGGTGAGTCGCTCCACCGTTTGCTCATACTGCAAGCCGTGAATCAATTCCTCAATTTTTCGCTGGATGAGGGGGCTAAAATCAGCCTTTTCCCATTCTTCTTCCAAAAGTGGGATGATTTTTCCGCCTTGCTGTTTGATTTCGCGCTCTACCAAAAACGAAACCTCTTTGTCGTCATCGTCAAGCAATGAAACCAACGCCTTGACTTCTTGCGCTGTCATGTTGTTTGGGTGGTGTAGTTTGCACGAAATAAAAACATTTTTTTTCAGTACCCAAATTTTTTACTTTTGTGCTTCATTTTCTTATCGTCTATACATGAAAATATTGGTTACAGGAGGCGCAGGCTTCATAGGTTCACACACCGTTGTTGAGTTGTATCGTGCAGGTTTTGAGCCAGTTATCGTTGACAATCTTAGCAATTCAGAAGCCAAAGCACTGGTAGGTATTGAGCGCATTATTGACAAAAAAAATACGTTTTACGAAGCCGACTGCAACGACAAAAACGCACTTGTGGCGATATTTGAAAAAGAAAAAATCGAAGGGGTCATTCATTTTGCGGCGAGTAAGGCCGTAGGTGAGTCGGTTGAAAAGCCCTTGAAATATTACCAAAACAACATCGGTTCTACGCTTTTACTGCTGGAAGTGATGCAGGAATTTGGGGTCAAAAACTTCGTGTTTTCGTCGTCTTGTACGGTCTATGGGCAGCCCGACCACCTACCTGTCACCGAAGAAACACCCCGCAAAGAGGCCGCTTCGCCGTATGGCAACACCAAGCGAATCTGCGAAGACATCATCCGAGATACCGTAGTTTCAAAAGTAGGTCTTAAAGCCATTTCGTTGCGGTATTTCAATCCAATCGGGGCGCATGAGTCTGCCGAAATCGGCGAGCTACCGCGCGGCGTACCGAGCAACCTGCTTCCCTACATCACCCAATCTGCCGCTGGTTTGCGGGGGGCATTGGTGGTTTTTGGCGATGACTACGACACTGCCGACGGCACTTGCGTGCGTGACTTTATTCACGTGGTGGACTTGGCCAAAGCACACGTCAAAGCACTCGAATTATTGGCCAAAACCCCCGAAAATGACTTCTACGACGTGTTCAACGTAGGCACGGGCGAGGGCGTGACCGTACTCCAACTGATTCAAGCGTTTGAAAAAACCAATGGCCTTCAACTCAATTACAGCATCGGGCCACGTCGGGCGGGCGATGTCGAAAAGATTTATGCACAAGTAGATAAAGTAAACAGCATCATGGGTTGGACCGCCGAAAAGACCCTCGAAGATGCCGTAAAAGATGCCTGGCGGTGGCAGCA
>JALOLW010000557.1 GCA_025455795.1 Spirosomataceae bacterium | reverse complement strand
ATAACGCTGACTCGAAAAGCCCTGACCTACCAGCAGATGAACGCTACGGCCTTGGTGATTGACCACTACCCCTTGGCCTTTGGTGGGGGCAAGTTGGGCCGCGCCCAACACAAGAACGATGTAAAAGCCGCAAAAAAACAGCAAACAAACTGCCGTAAGACGCAGCGCGGAAGTGATATTTTGTTTCATTATTTTATAAAAGCCCCCCAACCCCCGAAGGGGGAGTTCAAAACCCAAACACTGACCAATACATCAATCAATTTGATGCCGATAAACGGTACAATCATGCCGCCAATGCCGTAAATAAGCAGGTTGCGGCGCAGAAGTGCGCTGGCCCCGATGGGCTTGTAAGGCACGCCCCGCAACGCCAACGGAATGAGCATCGGAATGATAATGGCATTGAATATGACCGCCGATAAAATGGCACTCTCTGGACTGTGCAACCGCATGACATTGAGGCTTTGTAGGGCAGGAATGGCCCCCACAAACAACGCAGGAATGATGGCAAAATACTTGGCTACGTCGTTGGCAATGCTAAACGTGGTAAGTGTGCCGCGCGTCATCAAGAGTTGTTTGCCTATTTCCACCACTTCAATCAGTTTGGTGGGATCGTTGTCGAGGTCCACCATGTTGCCTGCTTCTTTGGCGGCTTGCGTGCCGCTGTTCATGGCCACTCCCACGTCGGCTTGGGCCAGGGCGGGAGCGTCGTTGGTACCGTCGCCCATCATGGCCACGAGCCGCCCTTCGGTTTGCTCGCGGCGAATGTAGTTCATTTTGTCTTCGGGTTTGGCTTCGGCTATAAAATCATCTACGCCCGCTTTTTCGGCTATGTATTTGGCCGTCAATGGGTTGTCGCCCGTTACCATCACGGTTTTAATGCCCATTTTTCGTAGCCGTTCAAAGCGTTCTTGAATCCCCGTTTTGATGATGTCTTGCAACTCGACCACGCCCACCGCTTGTTCATTTTCGGCCACGACCAGCGGTGTGCCGCCGTTGCTCGAAATAGCCTTGACCCGCTCGGCTACCTCGTCGGGAAAGCGGTGACCTGCTTGTTCGGTCAGCGATTTGATGGCATCGGAAGCCCCCTTGCGAATCCGCGTATTGCCAAAATCTATGCCCGAACTACGGGTTTCGGCGGTAAATTTGATAAAACGGGGCTGTTCTACGGCATAGCGCGACGGATTTACGCCCGCCAATTCGAGAATAGATTTGCCTTCGGGGGTGTCGTCGGACATCGAACTCAGCACCACGCACTTCGTAAAATGCGCTTCTGCCACGCCCGTTGCGGGATAAAAATGGGTGGCTTTGCGGTTGCCAATGGTGATAGTTCCCGTTTTGTCCAACAGCAGCACGTCTATGTCGCCCGCCGTTTCTACGGCCTTGCCGCTTTTGGTAATCACGTTGGCGCGCAACGCCCTGTCCATGCCCGCAATGCCAATGGCCGACAGCAAACCGCCGATGGTGGTGGGAATCAAGCATACAAACAGCGAAATAAAAGCCGCAATGGTGATGGTCGTTTGGGCGTAGTCGGCAAAAGGTTTGAGCGTAACCGTAACGATGATAAACACCAGCGTAAAGCCCGCCAGCAAAATGGTGAGGGCTATTTCGTTGGGTGTTTTTTGGCGACTTGCGCCTTCTACCAATGCAATCATTTTGTCCAAAAAGCTCTCGCCTTGTTCGGTCGTTACCACCACTTTGATGCGGTCAGAAAGTACCTTGGTGCCGCCCGTTACGGAACTTTTGTCGCCGCCCGACTCACGAATGACGGGCGCACTTTCGCCCGTTATGGCACTTTCATCAATCGTGGCCAAGCCTTCGATAATTTCCCCGTCTGACGGAATAATATCGCCCGCTTCGCAGATAAAAACATCACCTTTTTTGAGTAAGGAAGAAGAAACAATCGCTCCGTTTTCGAGTCTGGCGGGGGTTTCTTCGCGGGTTTTGCGGAGGCTATCGGCTTGGGCTTTGCCGCGTGCTTCGGCAATGGCCTCGGCGAAATTGGCAAAAATAAGCGTCAAGAAAAGCACCAAAAACACCACAAAATTGTACCCAAAACTCCCCTGCGATTGCTCGCCCAGAAGTATCCAAACGCACACGGCCAGCATGACAAAAGTGCCTATCTCGACGGTAAACATGACGGGGTTGCGCACCATCGCCGACGGTTTTAATTTGACAATGGCCTCGCGGAAGGCCGTTTTCACAAGGTCGGCCTGAAATAAAGAGGCCGTTGTTGTATTTTTCATATTTTTGTTAATTTTGGATAAAAAAATTGGGTTATGTCTATTCAACAAAATGAGGCTTTGGTAGCGGCTGTACACAACTTAGGCTACGAGTCGGTAGATGATTTTGCCCTTCAAAAGGCCAAAGAAGCCCTTCAAGCGCAAATTGATGCTTACCAAAAAGAAGTAGCGCAGTACGAAAAAAAGTATGGAATGAGTTTTGAAGCATTCACTGAAAAGTTTGACCAAAAAACTGAATTTGGACTTTTTGAGCGCGAAGAC
>JALOLW010000556.1 GCA_025455795.1 Spirosomataceae bacterium | reverse complement strand
GCAGGCGTTACAAATCAAACAGGAGGACCTTCAAATCAACGGCCACGCTATGGAGATTCGGGTCTATGCCGAAGACCCCACCAACAATTTTCTTCCCGATGTGGGCAATCTCCAAACCTACGTGCGTCCGCAGGGCAACGGCGTGCGCGTGGACGACGGCTTCGAGCAGGGCATGGACATTCCGATTTATTACGACCCTATGATTGCCAAACTCATTACCCACGCCGCCACCCGCGAGGAGGCCATGGACAAAATGGTACGCGCCATAGACGAATACCAAATCACAGGCGTACAGACAACGCTTCAATTTTGTCGGTTTGTAATGCTACACCCTGCTTTCCGTTCGGGCGATTTTGACACGCATTTTGTGAAGCATTATTTCACACCAGACATGCTCAAAGGCACCCTCACCGACGACGAAGCCCAAATCGCAGCGGCTTTAGCGGCATATTGGCTTCAATCTCAGAAAACAACTGCTTCTTCTACTACAACCATTTCCCCCAAAAGCAAATGGCGTACTAACAGAGTCAGGTAATACTACATTTGGAACGGCAAGAGTCTTAAGAGTTTCACAAAGCATTACACAACCTTCTGATAATCAAGCGACAAAAAAATACTTTCAAAAAAAAACAATTCAAGATTTGACTCAATCAGAAAAAACCGTACCTTTGCGCCACGTTTTTCGGAAAGGAACTTCAAGCCTCCACGAATTATGGGACCAGTCGGCCCATTCGTCTAGCGGTTAGGACACGACCCTTTCACGGTTGAAACAGGGGTTCGATTCCCCTATGGGTCACGCCGACCAGCGCACAATTAATTGATTATCAGTTGATTGTGCGCTTTTTTATGCCCTTACTTGTCTATTATTGAAACTTCACTTTCGGGTGTTTATACGCCTCAGTTTGAATATTCGGTATGTCATCACATCACATCGTCAGAGATAAACAAGAACCTGCCCTGCTCATTGCCAACGGCGAAGCGTGTTGTTGGGAATTGATGGGGCAGTTGTTGGAGTGGTCACCCGTGGTGGTAGTACTCGACCACGCCATCCATCGGGTGTTGGATTTGGGCATCAAAGTGGATGTACTGCTCGGTGATTTTGACCGTGAGGTAAATTTCGACGAGATTTTGGCCCGTCAATACCCGCTCGAAATCGTCGCCGCGCCCGACCAAGACAAGACCGATTTGGAAAAAGGCATCGAACTGCTCATTGAGCGCGGTTTTCCTGCCGTCAACATCGTGTGGGCCACGGGCCGCCGCGCCGACCATACCCTCGCCAATCTCACCAACATCGTCCGTTACAAAAACCAAATCAAAATTGTCTTGTTCGACGATTACTCCAAAGTGTTCCCGTTGGTCGGGACGTTTGAAAAGTGGTACGCCGCAGGTACGCCCATCTCGCTCATACCCGTAGGCACGGTGACGGGCATCCACACCGAAGGCTTGAAGTACAACCTCCACGATGAATCACTCCAACTCGGCTATCGCAATGGCAACAGCAATGAAGCCGCGACCGACGGATTTGTGCGTATCTCGGCCCAAAGCGGCGATTTGCTCCTCATGGAGTGTTGGGATTAAATCGAATTGTTGCTATTTTTGACCAAACATCCGTTCCCATTTTTCAATAAAAATGCCACAAATCTCCAAAATAGAAGTCTTTAAATTCAATGTACCGCTTCAAGCCCCCGTCACGATAGCGATAGGAACGATAGAAGAAGCCCGCAATATCTTGGTCAAAATCCACACCACCGACGGCCTCTACGGCACAGGGGAAGGTGCGCCGTTTTGGATGATTGTAGGCGAAACCCAAGCCACTTGCTACGCGGCAGCGCACGATTTGGCTCGACTGTTGATAGGTCGTAATCCGCTTGACATTGAGGGCTGTATCGCTGCAATGGACAAGTATTTGGCGGCCAACCCAACCATCAAAAGTGCCTTTGACATGGCTTTGTACGACTTGGCCGCCAAGTATGCCAACTTGCCGCTTTACCAGTTTTTGGGAGGACAAAACCGCCGTATCGTCACCGACGAAACGATTTATATCAGTACGCCCGAAGTCATGGCAGCCGATGCCCTCAAAATCAAAGCCCGTGGTGCAGAGGCGATTAAGGTCAAACTCGGCACCAACGCTACCGACGACATCCGCCGTATTGCGGCCATTAGAGAGGCCATCGGGCAGGAGATTCCGATTCGGACCGATGCCAATCAGGGCTGGGACTACGTGAGCGCGGTAAAAGTGCTGAACACCATCGCCGACTGGAACGTAGAATACTGCGAACAGCCCGTAAAACATTGGGATTACGCCAATCTCGCGCGGGTACGCCAGTACGCCCGCGTACCTGTGTGTGCCGATGAGTCGTTGTTTTCGCCCCAAGACGCCGTGAAGTTGGTACGAGAACAAGCGGTGGATTATTTCAACATCAAACTTTCCAAAAGCGGCGGTTTGCGCCATGCCCGCGCCATCAACGGCATTGCCGAAGCGGCGGGTGTGCGGTGCATGATAGGCTGCATGTCGGAGTCAAGGCTGGGGATTTCGGCCAACGCGCACTTTGCATCGGCTTTTTTGAACGTCGCTTTTTACGATTTAGACTCGCCATTTGAACACGCCCAAGACCCCGTCGTGGGAGGGATTCGCTACCAAAATCACTACGAAGTCATCATTCCTGACACGCCCGGCCACGGGGCCGAGGTGGACGAAGCGTTTTTGAAAACTTGTGAGGGATTTGTAATACAATAACCAAAGTGGGCTATAAAAATTAGCTGATAGTATCTTCTTACCGCAAGGACGCAAAGGCACGAGGATTTTCCTTGCGACTTTGCGTCTTAGCGGTTTAAAGAA
>JALOLW010000141.1 GCA_025455795.1 Spirosomataceae bacterium | reverse complement strand
GACCTTTCAAAAACGTGGATGGTATCAAATTCCTCACGCACGAGGGTGGGTGCGGAGGCACGCGCCAAGACGCGCACACGCTTTGTGCGTTGTTTGCGGCTTACGCCGTGCATCCCAACGTGGCAGGCATCACCGTGCTGAGTTTGGGCTGTCAAAATTCAGAAGAAAAAATCCTGATGGACGAAATCCACAAACGCAGTCCGCATTTCGACAAGCCGTTGTATATTTTTGAACAACAACAAGGCACCGAAGCCGCCATGATGGCCGAAGCCATCAAAAAGACGTTTTTGGGATTGGTCAAAGCCAATGAACACGAGCGTGAAGACGTGCCTATCACTGAGCTTGTGGTGGGACTCAAATGCGGCGGTTCGGACGGATTTTCGGGTATCTCGGCCAACCCTGTGTTGGGACAAGTCTCGGATATATTGGTGACACTCGGGGCCAAAACGCTACTGGCGGAGTTTCCCGAACTGCACGGCGTGGAGCAAGAACTACTGAACCGCTGCGTGACCGAAGCAAAAGCGGCCAAATTTGAACAGCTCATGCGTGACTATTCGGGCAAAGCCGACGCCGTGGGGTCGGCGTTTGCGTTCAACCCTTCGCCCGGCAACATCAAAGACGGCCTCATCACCGATGCCATCAAAAGCGCAGGGGCGGCCAAAAAAGGCGGCAATGCTCCCATTCAAGACGTGACCAACTACACTGAAATCTCCGCCGAGCGAGGCTTACAACTTGTCTGTACCCCTGGCAATGACGTAGAAGCCACCACGGGCAAAACCGCCGCTGGGGCCACCGTGATTTTGTTTACGACGGGCTTAGGCACACCCACCGGCAACCCAATTTGCCCCGTGATGAAGGTTTCGACCAATTCGGCTTTGGCGCAACGGATGTCGGATGTGATAGATTTTGACTGTGGACCCGTCGTGACGGGCGAGCAGACCATCGCCCAAAATGCCGACGCGCTCCTCGAACAAATCATCGCCGTAGCAAGCGGCCAGCTCACCCACGCCCAACGCCTCGGCCAAGATGATTTTATTCCGTGGAAGCGCGGGGTCTCGTTGTAGATTTTAGGGGTACAGCAAATACGGCTGACGTTTTTGTTTAAACTGTGCCAATTCTGCTTCCCACGTTTTGCAGATTTCTTTCTCGCTTTTGCCGTCCACAATCATCTTGCGAATGCGGTCAGTACCAGCGAGTTTGTCAAAAAACGAGGGGCTGGTGAAGAATTTCTCTTTGTTGGGCGATTTTTTGTAGTAATTGATGACGTATTTGAGCGTGAATCCTTCTTTCAGCGCATTGACTTTGCGGAGGTCGTCGCCGTAGAGCGTTTTGCCCTCGTGCATGGGATTGATAGCACCGGGCTTGTCTTGGGGCGTAAACGAATAACTGCCGTAAGCGGCGGCAGGGCCACCCAATACCTGAAACTGCGTGTCTGTGCCGCGCCCCACGCTGATTTCGGTACCTTCAAACAAGCAAATTGACGAGTACAACAAGATAGACTGACGGTTGGGCAGGTTGGGCGATGGGGCAACGGGCAAATCATAGGGCATTTTGTGGTCATAATTTTGGCACCTAATCACCTTCAAATCACACTTTTTACCGCCTTCGAGCCAGCCTTCGCCGTTGATCATCTGGGCGAGTTCGCCCGAGGTAAGACCATGTACGACAGGGACGGGATTGAGTCCTACAAACGACGCAAATTTTTTCTCCATCACGGGGCCATCAGTATAATGTCCGTTGGGATTGGGGCGGTCGAGAACCAGGCACATTTTGTTGTTTTCGGCGCAGGCTTCCATCACATAGTGCATGGTACTGGGGTAGGTGTAGTAGCGCACGCCCACGTCTTGAATGTCAAAAATAACCACCTCTACTTCTTTCAACTGCGCTGCCGAAGGCTTTCGATTGGCTCCATAAAGCGACGCGATGGGCAGGCCCGTTTTGGCATCCACCCCATTTTGAATTTTTTCGCCCGCACTCGCGTCACCTCTGAAACCGTGCTCGGGCGCAAAAATAATCTTAATCTTTACGCCCAAACTCAACAGGCTATCGGCCAGATGCTGGCGATTGGAGAAAATCGTAGTATGATTGACCACCAAAGCAACATTTTTGCCTTTGAGTAGTGACAAGTACTCGCCAGTGCGTTCACAGCCCAACTGTAAGTTTTTTTGTCCAAAAGAACTAAAAACTGCACAAAAAAGCACAAAAACTGCCACCAAAAAGCGTGCAGAAAGAGAGGGTAGTTGTTTATTCATCATTATTTCATTTCTAAAATGTCCAAAAATCCTTTCAAATCTAACGCGCGTTTTTTGACGACTTCCATGCGGTCACTGGCAGCCATAGGCCGATACATCGTCCCATCCATCGTTTCGTAGAATGCACCTATATTTTTAAATTCCAAATCCCTGTATTCGAGCCACTTGCGCTGCGAAGCAAGTAGAGCGGCTTTTTGTGCAGGATTAAGTTGGAGGGTCAGTGCTTTGTAGTTTTTGTTAAGTTCAGCATCCCATTTTTTGAAGGCTTCGTCTATACAGCCTATCATTCCTTGCGTGGAAGGGTTTTTGTCCATGCACTTATCCAAAGCGGCATCTATCGGATGAACCTCTTGCTGTGCATAAAGCGCCGAAGTTACAGCAAAGCAGAATGTAATCAACAGCAGAGTTTTGGCAGTAAAACGCAAATTAAGAGGCATTGGCTTGACGAAGTTTTTTTACAGTATCAGTATCTACCGAAGCCAAAATAGCTATTTTGGAGTCATCAAAATCAGTTTCAGCAAGCAGTGTTTTGACAAAGGCTATTCTTTGGGCTTCAATTCCTTTTTCAATTCCTTTTTCAATTCCTTTTTCGATTCCTTTTCTCAATCCACGCTTCTCACCGCGCAATTCGCCTTTTTTTTCACCGAGTCGGCGTTCTCGTTCCAGTACAAATTCTACAAGACCCATGGTTTCTTTTGGTTTGTGTAAGACTTGATTGATTGCTTCGTCAAATTTAGTATCATTCTCTGAATTCCCAAAACGCACGTATAGTTTCAAAAATCCCATCAATGCTTCGATTTTTTCACGTTGAAAACCTTTGCCTACCAGCCTTTTGAGAAGATTTACTTTTTGTTCCAGCAATTCTTTTTCTGTCACCTTTCCTTTTTTTAACGCAATCAAGGCCGTTAAAGCCACCATTGCAAAAGGATTTGAACTATCAGCAAGCAATGCCTCCTCTTGTTCAAGGAGTTTATACAAGTTGAAATCGTACCTCAAATGGGTCCCCAAATACGACTGCTCATAGTGCGTAGGTTTGAAGCGTTTGTTGCCGTCTGTCAGAATCGCAAAGGCTGTAATAGGGCGCTGATACCTATCAAAAATGCGATAAAAATACTGGAACATCCTCTGAGCGAATGTTTTATCGGTACTACCTTGCACTTCCACGTGGACCAAAATCCACTTTTCTTCGCCTTGTTTTGTGAAAACTTTGACCAATTTATCCACGTACTTTGGGGCAAAGTCATCTGGATCAATCGGGAAAAGTTGTTCTAATTCTTTGTCCAAAAACTCAAAAGGGCGCGAAAAATCGAACAGTTCTTCGGCATTTTCAAAAAAGAATCTCAGGAAGTCATCGAAAACATCTTCCAAGATAGCCTTCCAGAGGGAGTCGTCGCGTTTCATTCAGTGGTTGCTTTTTTTAACCAAAACTCAGGGGGTTCCACGCCACGCGGGTATCGTCGTGCCAAGTGTTCATCACGGTCATGTCTTCGGGGCTGATTTCAAAATCAAACACGTCCAAATTGGCAGCCAAGCGGCTCTTGGTCACTGACTTGGGAATCGTCACGGCCCCTTGCTCCAACGACCACCGAATCAACACTTGAAAGGTACTTTTGCCGTATTTTTGGGCGATTTGTACCAATCGCGGGTCTTCTGATTTCCACCCGCGCACGAGCGGTGCGTAGCCTTCCACTTGAATACCCCGGGCTTTGCAATACGCCAACTGCTCGGGCAAATGACAATACGGACTCAACTCAAACTGATTGACAGCAGGCACGATGTCGGTGTGCGGCCAAAGTTCCTCCAATTGGGGAATGTAGTAGTTGGAAACCCCAATGGCTCTGACCCGTTTTTCGGCATAAATCTGCTCCAGTGCCTTCCAAGTTTGAAGACGATGCTCCTTGACAGGCCAGTGAATCAAGTACAAATCCACGTAGTCGGTTTGAAGGCTTTGGAGGCTTTTGTCAAACGCCCGCAACGTATTTTCATACCCTTGGTCGTCGTTCCAGACTTTGGTTGTCAAAAAAATCTCTTGGCGCGGCAGGCCACTATCGCGCATGGCTTGGCCTACTTCGCGCTCGTTTTGATAAATGGTGGCCGTATCAAGCAGCCGGTAGCCCAGTTCGAGGGCATGAAGCACCGCTTGTCGAATATCGTGGCCGGGTTCGGGGTCATAAATCCCCAAACCCAGTTGGGGCATTTCGACGCCATTGTTAAGCGTAATGTGAGGTATCATGTTAAAGGGTGAGTTTACGACGACGAGCCAGCACCTGCCAAGTCTGCGTGACGGTTTGATTTTCAACAACTTGCATTTCTTCGTAGAGATTCACAGTAGGGCAAATATGATACGGGACGCCATACAGCACATCGCCTACGTGGATATTTTCCCAATCTTTTACCCGCAACACACCGTGTTCTTCGCTTTGTCCGATGAGTTCATAATCCGAAAGATTCAGAAACCGAATCCGTTTTTGAATGAGGTTTTCTGCCGCTACTGCCTTGTGACCCATATCAATCGCGACAATGCCTTCGGCAGGTTTGGAAATAACCCTCGTCAAAATCAACGCTGCGTACTCAAAAGGCTGCTCGATGAGCGCGTCGCCGTAGCCCCAATCCCACAGCACGCAAGTCCCCGGACTATAAACGATGTTGTTGATGTCTTCTACCCGCTGCACGTGCGCCGTAAACGCAGGCGTACCACCCGCCACCACCATCGGATTGGGGAGTTGGGCGTTTTTGATGTACCCCAGTAGCATTTTGACCGCCTCAAATCCCGCGTCCAATTTGGCCTTTCGGGCTTCAAAGTCTGCCTCCCGCACGTGGCCGTCATAGACGTGCAAGCCCAAGCAGCGCAGGTGTGGGAGTTGGTGGAGTGTTTGATAAAAATCAGCGGCTTGCTGGGCTTGTGCTGCCGTGACTACCTGAAAACCAGACCTGTCCATGCCGTTGTTGATGTCCATGAGTACATCGGTTTTGAGATGATGTTGGCCAAAAAGGTCGTTCATCTGCTGTGCTACTTGGGCATCATCCACGAGTGAAGCGATTCGTACATCGGGGTATTTTTGGCGGAGTTGAAGCAATCTTTCGATTTTGGGGCCGACCAACTGATGCGCTATAATCAAAAATTTTCCACCCGCCATACACACCATTTCGGCCTCGGCGATGGTGGCGCATTTGAATTTTTGAATGTCGGCATCGAGCATCATCTGCACGATTTCGGGCGTTTTGTTGGTTTTGATGTGGACAAACAGCGCGTCTGGCCCACCCGCCAATTCAATCATTTTTTGGATGTTGGCCGCCACCCGTGCTTTATAAACGAGCAGCGAAGGCGAGTCTATCGCCGATTCGTTGGTGAGGTTATACCAAGCCATCTTTTGCTTTGATGATTTTAAATTTACTCAAAAAAGTTTTTGCTTTTACCCAAAACGGCACCTCTGGTGCAGTCGTTTGACCGCGATAATCCAACGCCCGCCCGTCGGCATAAAACCGCAAGTAATAATCATAAAAAACCCGCGCAGTGATGCCCCATTTGGCCAAAAACTGCGTTCTGCCGTCATTGTGGGGGACTTTGTGAAGCGATTTAGACACAAAATGATACACGAGGCTATTCCCAACGCCCCGAAAATTACGAACGCCCGCCGCCCAAAGTTTGCGACTCATGTCGGGGTCAGAATAAATCCCCGGACTCAACTCGATGCTGAAGCCTCCAATCAAATCCCAATAATGACGGTGCATCAAACTCGGTGGAATAGACGACCCCTGCCAGTCAGGAATGGCACAAGAAGCGTATTCTTTCAACAAGGCTTCTTCTCGAAACGCCTCCACGCCGTCGCCGTAGTCATGGCCCGATGAGATGGCTTTCCAACGCCCCTCAAAACGGTCTATCTGAGTACTCGAAAAATAAAAATCCTTGCGGCCATAGTCCACCACGGCTTGATAGAGGTGCTTATCCCACTCTGGACAGGCGTACATATCATCGTTCATGTAGAGGATATAGTCGGCTTTGGCGAGCGAGTAAGCGGCGTTGCAAGCCATGCAAATGCCCATATTCTGCCGCGAATACGTAAAATCAAGCCCCGATTCTTTGGCCCATTGGAGCGTGCCATCCGAGCCATCGTTGATGTGCAAAATGATTTGGTGCGCGTAAGTGGAGTTTTGCTGAATACTCCTCACGCAGAGTTTGACAAAATGCAGGTTGTTCCAAGTCGGAATCAAAATCGAAAACAGGGGTTTTTGTCGCGGGGTAGGCTGTTCAAAATAGTCAATTTGCATGGTTGGCGTTGCGAATGAGGGTGTTTGATGAAGTACAAAGGTCTGAAAAGAGGGCGGTTCTCCAAACAAGACAAGAACTAAAAATCCATATCTTTGCAGTCTCAGTACCGTAATTTATAAATTTTGTTCTATTATTAATTTTGGAACTCTGACAATTTTTGTGGCTAACCTCATCCCCATCCCTTCTCCTGTCAGGAGAAGGGGGCAATACATAGTCCCTCTCCTGGCAGGAGAGGGATTTAGGGTGAGGTTGAATATACGTACCACAAAAATTGTCAGAGAACGTTAATTTTACCGCCAAGACGCTAAGAATAAATACAAAAAACATAGTGTCTTTGCGCCTTAGCGGTTCAAAATACATCAAATAACTTGCAAAACACTGTACTCAGCTATACCCTTAAATTTTTCTAACCAAAACCCTCATGAGGTTTGAACGTACAAACCGAAATTAACCAAGTCCCCCTTCGGGGGTTAGGGGGCTTTTATATTCGATGAAAAAACATTTTCTGATTTTGCCAATCTTGGCACTTTCTACCTGCACTTACGCCCAAAGTGGCCTCAAACCCGTGGTCAACAAAACCGCCGAAAGTATCGAAAGCAAAGTAGTGGCTTGGCGGCGTGACCTGCACCAAAATCCCGAACTCGGCAACCAAGAAAGCCGCACGGCCAAAATCGTAGCCGACCACCTCCGCAAGCTCGGCCTCGAAGTCCAAGAAAAAGTAGCCGTGACGGGCGTGGTGGGAATCCTCAAAGGCGGCAAGCCTGGTCCCGTGGTCGCGCTTCGCGCCGATATGGACGGCCTCCCCGTGACCGAACGAGTGGACGTACCGTTTAAATCGCAGGTAATGACCGAGTTCAACGGCCAAAAAACGGGTGTCATGCACGCCTGCGGACACGACAGCCACGTGGCGATTTTGATGGGCGTGGCCGAGGCGTTGGTGGCCGTCAAAGAAGATTTGAGCGGCACAGTGAAGTTTATTTTCCAACCCGCCGAAGAGGGCGTTTATGATGGCAATACCTTTGGGGCCAATCGCATGGTGCAAGAGGGCGTGCTCGAAAACCCCAAAGTGGAAGCGATTTTTGGACTCCACATCAACTCTCAAACCGAAGTAGGGACCATCAAATACCGCCCCGGAGCAACGATGGCGGCGGTGGACCAGCTTGCCATCAAACTGCGCGGCAAGCAGACCCACGGCGCGTCGCCTTGGTCGGGAGTGGACCCCATCGTGACGGCCTCGCAGATTGTGTTGGGCTTGCAGACCATCGTGAGCCGCAATGTCAATATCACCGAAAACCCCGCCATTGTGACCGTGGGAGCGATTCACGGTGGGATTCGTCAAAACATCATCCCTGAGTCGTTGGAGATGATTGGCACGATTCGCACTTTTGGGGGTGACCAGCAAAGTTTGGTACACCGCCGCATCAACGAAGTGGCCACCAACATCGCCGAAAGCGCGGGTGCCAAAGCCGACGTGACCATTGACCGAGGTTATCCCGTCACGTACAATGACCCCGCGCTGACCGACAAAATGATTCCGACGTTGGAGGCATTGGCGGGCAAAGACCACGTAAAAATCACCCCCGTACAGACGGGTGCGGAGGATTTTAGCTATTTTCAACAAAAAGTCCCGGGCTTTTTCTTCTTCTTGGGGGGTATGCCCAAAGGCAAAAGCCCCTACGATGCCGCCCCACACCACACGCCCGATTTTTACATTGACGAAAGCGGCTTTACCCTCGGCGTAAAATCTCTGAGTCATTTAGTGCTGGACTATTGCGAAATGAGTGCTAAAAACGCTGCTGTGCCAACTGCAAAAAAGGGAAAGGCGAAATAGAAGCAAACAAAAAACTGCCTATCTCTCCAAAAGGTAGGCAGTTTTTTGTATCGTTTTCAAAGGCAATAATTGTAATTTGGCCAGTCAAAATTAAAACAGACATAAATAATGTTCGAGCAGACTTTTAAAAATATTGATGATATACTTCACAAAGACGCAGGTTGCGGTAGTGAATTGGATTATGTGGAGCAAACCTCTTGGATTTTGTTCCTCAAATATTTGGACGACTTGGAACGCGACAGAGACACAGCAGCCGAACTCACAGGTAAAACCTATACGCCCATCATTGACCAAGAATACCGTTGGACAGTTTGGGCTGCTCCAAAATTGGAAACGGGAAAATTAGATCATAATGCTCTTACGGGCGACGACCTTTTGGACTTTGTAAACAATCAACTCTTCCCTTATCTCAAAAAGTTTAAACTAAGTGCCGACAGTGCCGGCACCATTGAATACAAGATTGGTGAAATT
>JALOLW010000140.1 GCA_025455795.1 Spirosomataceae bacterium | reverse complement strand
GCTCGCTACCATGCAAGCCGCCGTGCAGCAACGCACCGAAAAAAAACAAGGTACGGGCGCAAAAAGTGGGGGTAAATCGGACACAACCTCCACGCACCGCCCTGCGGCTACCGCGCAGATTATCGCCCAAAGTCCCCCGATGCAGCAGTTGCTCTCTACCGCCGAGCGCGTGGCCAATACCGACGCTACGGTGCTGATTTTGGGCGAAAATGGTACGGGTAAAAGCGAAATCGCGCAGTATCTCCACCAAAAATCCCACCGCGCCGACAAGCCTTTTGTGGCAGTGGACTTGGGCGCAATTCCTGAAAGTTTGTTTGAAAGCGAACTCTTCGGACACGTCAAGGGGGCTTTTACTGATGCCAAAGCCGACCGACCAGGGCGTTTTGAAGAAGCGCAGGGCGGTACGTTGTTTTTGGACGAAATCGGTAATCTTTCCCTGCCGATGCAGTCAAAACTCCTGATGGTACTCCAAAACCGCACCGTGACGCGCGTAGGGGCCAACCGCCCCATCAATGTGGACGTGAGGATACTGTGCGCTACCAATCAACCCCTAGCACAAATGGTAGCCGAGCGGACTTTTCGACAAGATTTGCTGTATCGTATCAATACCATCGAGCTGCGTATTCCGTCGCTGCGCGAGCGTCCCGAAGATATTGTGCCGCTCACGGAGCATTTTTTGAGGCAGTTTCGACACCAATACAAGCGCAGTATCAATACCCTCAGCGCGGGATTGGTCAAGCAACTCCAACGCTACAATTGGCCTGGCAACGTGCGCGAACTTCGCAGCGCAGTGGAGCGGGCGGTGATTTTGGCCCAACAAAACACCTTGCAACCCGAAGATTTCTTCCAAAACAATTTTGTCGAAACAGCTCCTTTCGCCGAGTCGTATCAGTTGGAAGAAATGGAAAAACAGATGATTGTGAAAGCCATGAAAAAATACAATGGCAATATCACCGAAGTAGCCCGTGAACTCGGCCTCTCGCGCCAAGCCCTCTACCGCCGCATGGAAAAGTATGGATTATGAAAAACTTTTCCCTCAATATTCTGGTCCGCACGGTATTACTGACTTCCTCGGTGTTGCTGGTAGGATGGCTGATTTGGGTCGAAAAACGCACGACATTGGGCACCGTTTTGGGCGTTGGATTGGTGGGATTACAAACCTATTTGCTGTATCAATACGCCACCACTATCAACCGCAAACTCTCACGGCTGTTTGAGTCTATTCGTTATTCAGATTTTGCGATTAAGTTTCGCTCCGACGACCAACGCGGCGATAGTTTCCGAGAATTGAACCAACAATTCAACGAAGTTTTGGAGGCATTTCGGGCGGCTCGGGCCGAAAAAGAGGCCAATTTGCAATACCTCAATACCATCGTGCAGCAAATCAATACGGGCCTCATTAGTCTCTCGCACGACGGGCGCGTGGAACTCGTCAATAGTGCCGCGCTCAAAATGCTCGGGCGCGGGTCGGGCGCGAACTCTACGAAACCCCCGACGAAACGCCCTTAGCAGTTCAAATAACACCCATTCAACTACGCGGTAAGTCGTTTAGAATCATTGCTTTACAAAATATTCAGAGCGAACTCCAACAGAAAGAAATCGAGGCTTGGCAAAACCTCACGCGCGTGCTACGCCACGAAATCATGAATTCTCTGACCCCGATTTTGTCGTTGGTAGGTACCATGCGCGACATTGTCAATCTCGACATTGTGCCTGTGATTCCTGAAAACGAAGGGGTTCAAGATTTGTCTGAAGCTCTCCAAACCCTCGAAAAACGCAGTCAAGGCATCATTCAGTTTGTCAATGCCTACCGCGATTTTACGACTTTGCCCAAACCCGTGTTTGTGCAGCTACGCGCCAAAGAACTCTTCGGTAGGGTTCTCCAACTTTTTCAAACCAACCTTCAAAACCATCATATCGAACTGGTGACTTCGATTTTGCCCGAAAACCTTAGCTTTGAAGCCGACGCCGACCAAATGGAGCAAGTCCTTATCAATCTTGTCAAAAATGCCATTGAAGCTCTGCAAGAATCCAAGAATCCCCAACTCAACGTGAAGGCGTATTCGGACATGAACGGGCGGGTTTATATGGAAGTAGCCGACAACGGCGCGGGCATTGCCCCAGAAGCGATTGAAAAGATTTTTATTCCTTTTTACACGACCAAAAAAACGGGTTCGGGCATTGGCCTGAGTCTTTCGCGCCAAATCGTGCAGCAGCACGGCGGCACGCTCACCGTCACATCAGAAGAAAAAAAGGGGACGACGTTTGTAGTTGTACTATGACTTCGCTATTTCAGCCCCAATAGTTCACAGGCTTTTTCGGCGGCAGATTGTTCGGCTTTTTTCTTAGAGTAGCCGTTGCCCGTGGCAAACACCTCGCCATCAAGGGTAACTTGCGAGATAAATTCGCGGAAGTGGCGGCTGCCTTTTTCTTCTACGATACTAAACCGCGCTTCTTTGCCTTCGCGCTGCGCCCACTCGATAAGGCGGCTTTTGTAGTTGGCGTTGTTGTTGATGAGTGCATCGAGGTCGTAGTGCGTAAGGAGTTCTTTGGTAATAAACTTCCGCGTAAACCGAAAGCCTTTGTCCAAATACACCGCTCCGACGAGGGCTTCGAGGGCGTCGCCGTACATCGAGGAGTTGTGGGGCATTCCACGACGGCTACCGTCAAATTCTATCAGGCGGTCGAGACCGATTTTGCGCGCTATTCCGTTGAGGGTTTCACGATTGACAATACGCGAGCGGATTTCGGTCAGGAAACCTTCGTCTTTGTAAGGAAATTTTTTAAACAAATATTCGGCAATGACCATGCCCAGTACGGAGTCACCCAAGAACTCCAAACGCTCGTTGGATTCTCTAAACCCCTTGATACCTGTCTCTTTGGAAGCAGAAGTATGGCGAAACGCCAGTTGATAGATACCAATATTGGAGGGTTTTTCGCCAATGATAAGCTCTACGGTTTTTTTAAAATCTTTCTCTGGCGAGCTTTTTCGACTCGACTTAAAAAAATCAATAATAGGGTTGAGTACCGTAGGCACTTGTTTTAGGAAAATAAAATGTGATAAACCAGTTGAGGCGTTAGGCTTCCATTTTGCGGAAAATAACGCAAGTATTGTGTCCCCCAAATCCGAAAGTATTGCTCAATACGATATTGACTTTGCGTTTTTGGGCTTTGTTAAATGTCAAATTCAAACGAGGATTGATTTCTTCGTCGTCGGTGAAGTGATTGATAGTCGGTGGAATCATCTGGTTTTGAAGTGCCAAAATAGAAGCAACGGCTTCTACCGCACCCGCGCCACCGAGCAAGTGTCCAATCATGGACTTGGTCGAGCTGATGTTGAGGTTGTAGGCGTGGTCGCCAAATAGCCTTTCGATGGCCTTGATTTCTTGCGGGTCGCCGATGGGCGTCGAAGTCCCGTGGGTATTGATGTAATCCACGTCTTCGGGGGCGATATTGGCATCTTCGAGGGCGGTTTTCATGCACATGTACGCGCCTATACCTTCGGGATGCGGGGCTGTAATGTGATACGCATCCGACGACATTCCGCCGCCAATCAACTCGGCATAAATCTTAGCTCCGCGTGCTTTGGCGTGTTCGTATTCTTCCAAAACGAGTGCTGCGCCACCTTCGCCGAGTACAAATCCGTCGCGGTCTTTGTCGTACGGGCGTGAAGCTGTTGTATAATCATCGTTGCGCTCTGAGAGGGCTTTCAATGAGTTGAAACCACCCACCCCTGCCTGTGTCACAGCGGCTTCGGAGCCACCCGTGAGGCACAAGTCCATTTTGCCGAGGCGGATGTAGTTGAAGGCGTCAATGATGGCATTGTTGGAAGAAGCACAGGCCGAGACGGTCACGTAGGTAGGCCCACGAAAACCGTAGCGCATGGAGAGAATCCCCGAAGCACTATCGGCGATCATTTTGGGAATAAAAAACGGGTTGAAACGAGGCGTGCCGTCGCCTTTGCCAAAGCTCAAGACTTCTTCTTCAAAGGTTTTGAGACCACCGATACCCGACCCCCAAATCACGCCGATACGGTCGAGATTGAGTGCGTCAAAGTCTTGTCCAGCTTCTTTGGCGGCTTTGAGTTGGTCGAGGTCGAAGCCCGCGTCGGCGATGGCTTGGTCGCCTGCTACCACGGCAAACTGCGTGAATAAGTCCATCTTACGGGCTTCTTGCCGAGGGATATACCGTGTCACGTCGTAGTCTTTGACTTCACACGCAAAGCGCGTCTTAAACTTCTCGGCGTCGAAGCGCGTAATAGGCCCAGCACCGCTGACCCCGTTGAAGAGCGCTTCTTCGTATTCTGACACTGTATTTCCGATGGGAGTAAGCGCTCCCATGCCCGTGACTACAACACGCTTAAGAATCATTATGATGAAAATTAGATTGAATGGTTTTATAGGTTTTAGACAAAACGCTAAAACCTATAAAACCGCTGAAAGCAAAAACCGTACAGCGTAGAGGTTTTACTTAACGTTCTCTTCGAGGTACTTAACTGCCTGACCTACCGTAGCGATGTTCTCGGCTTGGTCATCTGGAATAGACACATTGAATTCTTTTTCAAATTCCATGATCAATTCTACCGTGTCAAGTGAATCGGCGCCAAGGTCATTGGTGAAGCTGGCCTCTTCGGTTACTTCTGACTCGTCAACGCCCAATTTGTCAACGATGATTTTTTTTACTTTTGATGCAATTTCTGACATTTTAATGAAAATTTTGGTTCAAAAATCGGTGCAAAGATAAAGTATTTCGATACACAATAACAAAAACCGCTGTTTTATCAGAAATAAAATTTCTTGTGATGAATCATTTGCTCGACGGCTTCGTGTACCATGTAGCGGATGGAGCGGTTGTTTTTGAGACATTCTCTGATGTAAGTGGCCGAAATGTCTAATAAGGGCGCGGCAATAAATGTAACGGCGGGATGATGGACAAACTCGTGCGGTTCGGCGTTTGGGCGCGGATAGACGTACAAGCCATAAAATTCCAAAATCGCCTCGTAGTTTTTCCAGTTTTTAAACTGCGCCAAATTGTCCTCGCCGATGATGAGTTTGAAACTATGCTGCGGAAATTTCTCTTGCAACCGCGTCAGCGTGTCAATGGTGAAGCTAGGTTTGGGCATCGAAAACTCAATGTCGGTGGCTTTGAGCTTGTGGTTGTCGGCGATGGCCCGCTCTACCATGTCGAAGCGGTCAAACTCATGCAGCAGGCTTTTGTTTTTCTTGAAGGGGTTTTGCGGCGACACTACATACCACACCTGCTCCAAGTCGGTGGTAGTAGCCATGACATTGCCAATAATCAAATGCCCTACGTGGATGGGGTTGAACGAGCCAAAGAAAAGTCCTATTTTCATTTGTTCCTTGTTGTTACGATACGTTACTTTGTTTTTTCAAAATCCATTTTGCGCCAATGTTAGAAAAAATCAAAGCACTTTCCAAAAGCTACGCGGCAGATGCCGTAGCGATTCGTCGTCATCTCCATACGCATCCTGAACTGTCTTTTCAAGAATACAATACGGCTCGTTTTGTAGCCCAAAACCTCCGCAACATGGGGCTTGCCCCCCAAGAAGGTGTGGCCGATACGGGCGTAGTGGTGCTGGTCGAGGGGCGCAATCCCGACAGTCGCGTGGTGGCTTTGCGGGCCGATATGGACGCGCTGCCCATCGTAGAAGCCAACGACGTGGCTTACAAATCACAAAATCCTGGGGTGATGCATGCCTGTGGGCATGATGTTCACACGTCGTCGCTGCTCACCACGGCGCGGATTCTCCACCAACTCAAAGAGGATTTTGAAGGAACGGTGAAGCTGATTTTTCAGCCCGGCGAAGAAAAAATCCCCGGGGGTGCGTCGTTGATGATTAAAGAGGGTGTTTTGCAAAATCCCGCTCCTGCGAGCATTTTGGGGCAGCACGTCGCGCCCAATGTACCCGTGGGCAAAATCGGTTTTCGTGAAGGAATGTACATGGCAAGTACCGACGAGATTTATATGACCATCAAGGGTAAAGGTGGCCACGGAGCCATGCCCGATACTTTGATTGACCCAGTGCTTATCACCTCGCACGTGATTGTGGCATTACAGCAGGTCATCAGTCGGCACCGGCATCCTGCGGCCCCGTCGGTATTATCGTTTGGCAAAGTTATGGCCAACGGTGTCACCAACGTGATTCCCAACGAAGTACAAGTAGAAGGCACGTTTCGGTGCATGGACGAAGAATGGCGCGAAAAAGGCTGGAGTAGTATCACCAAAATCGCGCAGGGTGTAGCCGACGCAATGGGCGGCAGCTGCGAAGTCGAAATTCGAAAGGGTTATCCTTTTCTCAAAAACCACCCCGAACTCACCCGCCGCGCCAAAAATGCCGCCGTGGCTTACATGGGCGCCTCCAACGTGATTGATTTAGACTTGTGGTTGGCGGGCGAAGACTTTGCATTTTATTCGCAAGTGACCGACGCCTGTTTTTATCGCCTCGGTACGCGCAACGAAGCCCGTGGCATTGTGTCGGGAGTACATACACCTACGTTTGACGTGGACGAGTCAGCCCTCGAAATTGGCCCAGGACTGATGGCGTGGCTGGCATTGGAGGAGTTGAAGGTGAAATAAATTTTGGTTTCCTAAAACACCAAATATTGATGAAAAGTACGCATTTTAAAATTACGATTATCTTCTTGCTGTTGGCGATAAGTAGCTCCGCCCAAGAAGTCAATTCCAACCCCTCCCCTTTTGCGGTGTCAAAGCATCCGTTTAGCTATGGTGGTCGTCAATTGATTGTGGGTCAGGCGATTGGCGAACTCGAAAAAGAATACCGTTTGCTCGACGACGGGGGTATTTATCGCCGTATGAACACCTCCAAGGAGTTTGATATACTGGGCGAACAAACCAAGAAAAACATCGAAACGGCTTTCAAGTCACTGAAAGATGTGGATTTTGAAAAAATTAACTTCCAGCACCCCAGCAAAACCTCTTATTTTGTCATTTTCAAACAAGGCAAAAAAGAGCATAAGGTCGTGTGGGGTGACCCCAAATACCCCGCCCCCGAAAGTGTCAAAAAAGTCTATGGCGCGTTCATGGGCATGATTCCAAAAACGATGCGATTGTGAGTGAAACAAGGAACAAGGAGGAACGGAATAAGGATTAAAGACGGGGGGGGAAAAACAATGGGATTAATCCACTCTCGAGAGGGGCGAGGGGTGGCTTGCGGGCTGAGGGGTAGGTTAAATACACTCACAAAATGACTCAAACTTTTCAAACATAAAAAACTGATGCGATTAAAAGACAAAGTAGCCATTATCACCGGCGGAAGTAGCGGCATTGGCCGCGAAACAGCCCTTTTGTTTGCCCAAGAGGGCGCGTCCATCGTGGTAGCCGACGTGAACGACACTGCGGGCGAAGAAACCGCCGCGCTGATTCGAGCGCAGGGTGGGCAGGCCGTGTATGTCCACGCCGACGTAATCAATGCCGCCCACTGCGAAAACATGGTGGCCGTGGCCGAGCAAACTTTTGGCAAGCTCAACATTCTTTTCAACAACGCGGGCATCATGCACTCCGACGATGACAACGCCATGACGACCGAAGAATCCGTTTGGGATTTGACCATGAACATCAACGTCAAAGGCGTGTTTTTGGGTTGTAAATACGGGATTCCTGCCATGCGCCGCGCGGGAGGTGGAAGCATCATCAATACGGCCTCGTTTGTGGCGTTGTTAGGGGCAGCTACGCCGCAAATTGCTTACACGGCCAGCAAAGGCGCGGTGCTTTCGATGAGTCGGGAGTTGGCAGTCATCCACGCACGGGAGGGTATCCGCGTCAATGCACTCTGCCCCGGCCCTTTGCGCACGGAGTTGTTGATGAAGTTTTTGAACACCGACGCTAAAAAACAACGCCGGTTGGTACATATCCCGATGGGGCGTTTTGGCGAAGCCAAAGAAATGGCCTACGCCGCGCTCTTTTTGGCGTCTGACGAATCTTCTTATACAACAGGCACGGAGTTTGTGGTAGATGGTGGTATCACTGCTGCGTATGTGACTCCCGAATGACCTCATTAACAACTTTTAAGATAGCGTTTTGGCAGGGTTTTGACGGGAATTACTAATTTTGGCACAACTAAGCCGTAGTCAGTTATTCGTTATTCGTTATTTTTTGTACGCAATAGACTGTCTATCAGTAGCTTTTTAAACAAATCCTCGTAGAATTTTCTTCCTTACCAACAATTTGTATGTCAAAATTCAACCGTTTAAACAACATCGTCGGGTGGGTGGCTTTTGCCGCTGCCTTGGTTACGTACACCCTTACTGTGGAGCGCACGGCGAGTTTTTGGGACTGTGGCGAGTTCATCGCTTGCTCCTACAAACTCCAAGTGCCACACCCTCCTGGCGCCCCTTTCTTTTTGCTTTTGGGTCGCTTATTTTCGATGCTGGCCCTGGGCGATGTCACCCAAGTAGCGTACTGGGTCAATATGCTCTCGGTGCTATCGAGTGCATTTACGATTTTGTTCATGTTTTGGAGCATCACACTATTGGCTCGCAAAATCGTAGGCAAAGCCGACGAAGACCTCTCTACTGGCGACACGATTGCGGTCATTGGCGCAGGTTTGGTGGGGGCATTGGCCTACACTTGGTCTGATTCGTTTTGGTTTTCGGCGGTAGAGGCCGAAGTCTATGGCCTTTCGTCGTTTTTCACGGCCATTGTGATTTGGGCGGTACTCCAGTGGGAGCGCATCGAAGACGAAGCCGCCGCCAATCGCTGGTTGATTTTTACCTTCTATTTGGTAGGGCTTTCGATAGGTGTTCACTTGCTCAACTTGGTCACCCTGCCCGCGTTGGCATTGGTGTATTATTTCAAAAAGTACAAAAATACCTCGTGGCTGGGTGCGGCGGCGGCTTTTGGCGTGGGTTTGGTCATCTTGGCTATCATCAACTCGGGCGTTATCGTCTTGCTGCCTTCGATGGCGGGTAAGTTTGAGATTTTCTTTGTCAATACCCTCGGAATGCCTTTTTCAAGCGGCATTTTCTTTTTCTTGATTGCTTTTGTGGGCGCGTTGGTTTGGGGGATTCGCTACACTGCCCAAAAAGAAAAAGTACTTTGGAACGTGGCTTTGTTGTCGTTTACAGTGGTGCTGATAGGTTATGCCTCTTATTTTGTAGTGTTGGTACGCTCCAACTTCAACCCGCCCATCAACGAAAACGACCCAAGCGATGTCATCAGCTACGTGTCGTACTTGAAGCGTGAGCAATATGGCAGCCGTCCGCTTTTGTACGGGCCAGTGTTTACGGCGCGCCCAATTGACTCCGAGCGCGGTGAGCCGATTTACCGCAAAGCCAACGGCAAGTACGTCGTGGCCGATTATCGCCCTGAATATGTCTATGAAAAGGGCCAACAGATGCTTTTTCCGCGTGTACACAGCGGGCAGGGCAATCACCCACAGCTCTATCGTGACAAGCTCAACCTTGCCGAAGGCCAAAAACCCAGCATGGGCGACAACCTCAAGTTCTATTTTTCCCACCAAATGGGGCATATGTATTGGCGGTATTTCTTATGGAATTTTGTGGGCCGCGAAAGCGACGAAGAAGGCGCAGGTAGCCTACGCCCGTGGGATTCCAACGAAAATCTGCCCGAAGTTTTGGCCAAAAACAAAGGCCGTGACAATTTCTACATGATTCCGTTTTTGTTGGGCTTGCTCGGCATCGTGGCCCAAGCCATGCGCCGCCCCAAAGATTTCTTGGTGACCGCGCTGCTCTTTGTGATGATGGGAATTGCCCTCGTGACTTACCTCAACTCGCCGCCCGTCGAACCCCGCGAGCGTGACTATATTTACGTCGGTTCGTTCTATATTTTCGCTTTTTGGGTGGGCTTGGGTGTGATGTTTGTTTACGATGCGTTCAGTAAATTCTTGGGCAATGCCTCCGCCCGCGCGGGCGTCGCTACGGTACTTGGACTTGCCGCGCCAGTCATCATGGTGACCAAAGGTTGGGACAATCACAACCGCGCCAATCGCTATCATTCGGTGGACTTTGCCAAAAACTTGCTCAACTCGTGCGCTCCCAACGCGATTTTGTTTACAGGCGGCGATAACGACACCTTCCCGCTTTGGTACGTACAAGAAGTAGAAGGTTTCCGTACTGACGTGCGCGTGTGCAACCTCAGTCTTTTGGGGACCGACTGGTACATCAGCCAAATGAAGCGCAAAACTTACGAGTCAGACCCGCTGCCGATTTCGTTGGATTACGAAAACTTTGCCGCTGGCAAAAACGACATCGTGCCGTTTTATGAAATGCCTGCCGTCAAAGGTGGTATCAACCTGCGGGAATACATGGCTTTGGTCAAACAAAATAACG
>JALOLW010000003.1 GCA_025455795.1 Spirosomataceae bacterium | reverse complement strand
GAAATGAGGCGTTCCCTTTTTTTATTACTCAACGGAAAGTCAGTTTTTGGGCTAATCCAAAGGTGGTTGGTGACACTATGACAAGCCGTAAAACACTGGCTAAAATGAGCTGTTTCATGATGGAAGATGATTGGGTTTGGGGTGTTCTTTTTTAGAAAATGAAATTTTGTACAACACCCAGCCAAAGCCCAACAACAAGTGAAGCAGCACAATAATGAAAAAGAAAGCAGCCATAGATAACAGAGGATTGATGGTTTATTTGACAAAATTATAAAGTACTGTTGGTAAGAAATGTGATATTTGTCACAAGAACCCATTTTTATTTAAGTGTAGTCCAAAACAGTTCCATTAACATTTTGTTTTCCCAAAAAACAGTTGCATTATCGTGCCTTTTTTTGACTAATTTTGTATTTTCTTAACATCCACAATTGCTCCATATTTCAATGAAAATCAATCTGCAACAACAAGAGTCTTTTGAAAACCGTCACCACGGTAAAAGTGTCCAAGAATTAGAAGAAATGCTCGCCACAGTAGGCGCATCCAGTGTAGAAGAATTAATTGAACAGACCATACCAGCGGCCATTCGTTTGCCCAAGCCCCTTGACTTACCCGCACCCCAGTCTGAGTTTACGTTTTTGAACAATTTAAAACGTTTGGCCAGCAAAAATCGTGTGTTCCAGTCTTACATCGGTACGGGCTATTATGATACGATTGTTCCCAACGTGATTTTACGAAACATCCTCGAAAATCCTTCTTGGTACACGGCTTATACCCCTTATCAAGCCGAAATCGCACAAGGTCGCTTGGAAATGTTACTCAACTTTCAAACAGTTGTGATAGATTTGACTGGCATGGAAATCGCCAATGCGTCGCTGCTCGACGAAGCCACCGCCGCCGCCGAAGCCATGACCATGCTGCACAGCCTCCGCCCTGCGGCCAAGAAAAACGCCGAGACGTTTTTTGTGTCGGAGCGTTGTCACCCACAAACCATAGATTTGATTTATACCCGCGCTACTCCGCTCGACATCAAGGTGGTAGTAGGCGACCACGCCCAAGTGGACTTGACTGACCCTTCTATTTTTGGGGTGTTGGTTCAGTACCCCGCCACCGACGGCGAAGTGATAGATTATACTGATTTTATTGCGGCGGCGCACGAACTCAACGTTTTTGTGGCCGTTGCTGCCGATTTGTTGAGCCTCACGTTGCTCAAAGCCCCCGGTGAAATGGGTGCCGACGTAGTGGTAGGTTCGGCGCAGCGTTTTGGCGTACCGATGGGCTACGGTGGTCCACACGCCGCGTTTTTTGCCACCAAAGAAGCCTTCAAACGCCAAATTCCAGGGCGTATCATTGGGGTTTCGATTGATACTGAAGGCAACCGCGCCCTACGCATGGCATTACAAACCCGCGAGCAGCACATTCGTCGTGAAAAAGCTACGTCGAACATCTGTACCGCCCAAGTGTTGCTATCCGTCATGGCAGCGGCTTATTCGGTCTATCACGGGCCACAAGGACTCAAAAATATCGCGGGCAAAATCCACGGCTTGACCAAAACTTTTGCCGAAAGCATCACGCAGATGGGCTACGAGGTTTTGACCCAAAACTATTTTGATACCGTAGCAGTCAAAGTAACAAACACCGCACAGTTGAGAGAAGAAGCCGAGAAACGGGGCATTAATTTGAGGTATGACCTCACCCTCAATCCCTCTCCTTGGCAAGGAGAGGGAAGCCCCAAACTCGCTTTGGGGCAGGGTGAGGTTGTCGGAGTGTCATTTGACGAAGTCAAAACCTTCAACGACTTGCTTTTACTACTCGACCTCTTTGCTACCATGACGGGCGAAAGCATCGAAATGAGCGTTGCCAGCGAAGCCACGGTGCAATTTCCAGAAAAACTCACGCGGCAATCAGACTTCTTGACGCATCCAGTATTCAACAGTTATCATACCGAACACGAGATGCTACGCTACTTGAAGTCGCTGGAAAGCAAAGACTTGTCGTTGGTACATTCGATGATTTCGCTCGGTAGCTGTACCATGAAACTCAACGCCACCGCCGAGATGATTCCTGTCACTTGGCCTGAGTTTGGCAAAATGCACCCCTTTGCGCCTATCAATCAAACGGCTGGCTATCAGCAACTTTTCCAAGAACTCCACGATTGGCTTTGCGAAATCACGGGTTTTGCGGGGATGTCGTTGCAGCCCAACTCTGGCGCGCAAGGCGAATACGCAGGCTTGATGACGATTCGGGCGTACCACGAAGCACGCGGTGACGGACACCGCAACGTGGCCTTGATTCCGTCGTCGGCGCACGGTACCAACCCCGCCTCGGCGGTCATGGCAGGCATGAAAGTGGTCGTAACCAAATGCGACGAGCGCGGCAATATTGACCTCGACGACCTCCGCGCCAAAGCCGAACAATACAGCAACGACCTTTCGTGCTTGATGGTAACTTACCCTTCTACGCACGGGGTGTTTGAAGAATCTATCAAAGAAATCTGCGCGTTGATTCATCAGCACGGTGGCCAAGTCTATATGGATGGTGCCAACATGAACGCCCAAGTAGGTCTGACCAGTCCTGCTACGATTGGCGCAGACGTGTGTCACCTCAATTTGCACAAAACTTTCTGTATTCCGCACGGCGGCGGCGGTCCAGGCATGGGGCCGATAGGCGTAGCAGCCCACTTGGTACCATTTTTGCCAGGGCACGTCAACCTCACCCTGCCCCGAAACGAGCTCGGGGCTTCCCTCTCCTTGCCAAGGAGAGGGACTGAGGGTGAGGTGCGTGGTGCTGTATCTGCTGCACCTTACGGCTCGGCCAGTATTCTCACCATTTCGCACGCTTATATTGCTATGATGGGCGGCGAAGGGCTGACCAATGCCACCAAATACGCCATTCTAAATGCCAACTACATCAAAGAACGTTTGGCGGGGCATTTTGACGTCCTCTACACGGGTACCAATGGCCGCTGCGCGCACGAGATGATTTTGGACTGCCGACCGTTCAAGGCCGTCGGGGTTGAAGCCGAAGATTTAGCCAAACGCCTCATGGACTACGGTTTCCACGCGCCTACGTTGTCGTTTCCAGTAGCAGGGACACTCATGATTGAACCTACTGAATCCGAGTCAAAGGCCGAATTAGACCGTTTTTGTGAGGCAATGATTGGGATTCGTGACGAAATCCGTGAGATAGAAAACGGTATAGCCGACAAAGCCAACAACGTCCTCAAAAATGCACCGCATACGGCAAGAGTGGTTTTGACCGAAAACTGGGACCGACCTTACCCCCGCGAAAAAGCCGCGTTTCCGTTGCCGCATTTGCGTTTTAGTAAGTTTTGGCCGAGCGTCAGCCGCATAGACAGTGCCTACGGTGACCGCAACCTCATCTGCGCCTGTACCCCCGTGGAAGAATACGCCGAAGCGTAAGTAGCATGAACCTTATCGCTATTCAATATTTCCCTACGCCCTACGGAGAACTAATTTTAGGCTCTTTTGATGACCGATTGTGTCTTTGCGACTGGCGGTATCGTCAGGCACGGGAGGCCGTGGACAACCGCCTCAAAAAGAGCCTAAACGCTGACTACATACCACAAAAAACCGAAGTCATTGAGCAGGCTATGCGCGAATTGGATGAGTATTTTGCTGGTACGCGCCACTCTTTTGATATTCCATTGTTGTTGGTAGGCTCTGATTTTCAAAAAAGCGTATGGGAGGCGTTGATACAGGTTGCTTACGGCCAAACCGAAACTTATTTGGGGCTTTCGCGAATACTGGGCAACGAACTCGCTATCAGGGCGGTAGCGGCTGCCAACGGTGCCAACGCCATTTCGATTGTCGTCCCTTGCCACCGAATCATCGGTAGCAAGGGCGAACTTATCGGCTACGCGGGCGGGCTTGCTGCCAAACAAAAACTGCTCACGCTCGAAAACCCAACATTTGGCAAATCAACTTCCGCGCAAATGGCACTGGATTTTGGCTAAAAATCAGTACATTTGGTTATTGAAATCCAATCTCTTTCTCTTACCAATATGGTTGCCGTCAAAACGTACACCCTCGACGATTACTACCGCTTTATTGAGCGCGCAGAGGGGCAATTTGAGTTTGTAGATGGCCAAATCATCGAGCTACACGCCGCCGAGGCCGTAGAAGAATCGCTCATAGACTATGTGCTTTCCGATGATTTTGACGCCAACGAACTTCCTACCTTTGCCATGCCTACCCGTATTCACGACATTCTGGTTTCCAACCTCCACATTCTTTTTGGGTTGCTACTTCGCAGCCAGCCCTTTCGTATCTATTCGCAAGCGACGCAATTACGCGGTGATTTATTTGCCAAAAATCGAGTCCCTGACCTGATTGTGGTTCACAAAAACAACGAGCAGCGCACCGCAAGGCACGAAGTACAAAACCCCATACTACTGGTAGAAGTTTGGTCAAAATCAACACAGCGCATAGACCAGTCAGAAAAATTGGAAGATTACCAAGGGTTGCCCAGCCTTCAAGAATACGTCATGGTAGCCCAAGACCAACCGCGCGTGACGGTTTTTCGCCGATTGAGCGCGCGAAAATGGGAAGAAGAAATTTATACCGAACTCAACGAAACTGTCGAATTGACCTCACTCGGTATTCAAATCCAAATGCAAGAAATCTATGAGGGCATTGATGAAATACTGCCACCAATGCCCTAAGGATAAGGTGCTGTTTTTCAGCGCAACTGCGAGCCTTTGAACCCATACCACGCAATGATGGCAAACATACCCGCTGGCAGCAGCAGTGAGGTGGCCGTAGAGGTAGCGTCGGCGATGGCCGCCATGATGGGCGGGAATACTGCACCACCCACAATCCCCATGATGATGTATGAACCCGCCAGTTTGGTGTCTTTGCCCATGTCTTTCACGCCCAAAGCAAAAATTGTGGGAAACGTAATGCTTTGGAAAAAGAAAAACCCAACAATCAAATAGACCGACGCCATGCCCGAAATCTGCGAAGCAAAAACCAAAATAGCCACAATGATGGCCCCATAAATCCCCAAGAGGACGTTGGGCTTGACATAACGCATCAAAAACGTACTCACAAACCGCCCCACCATGAATAATACCATGCCAAAAGCCTGTAAACCAGAGGCATCGGCATCGCTCAAATCACTCACTTCGGTCACGTAGTTGATAAAAAAGCCCCACAAACAACCCTGCGCGCCCACGTTAAGAAACTGTGCGACAACCCCGCCGACGAAATGGGTGTTTTGGAAAAGTTTTTTGGAAGAACCTTGCCCCGACTCGGCCACCAACGTTTCTTCTTGAATCTCAGGCATGGGCGTTCGATAAAACAAAACCGTCACCAAAAGCACAATGAAGGCAACCGTGATGTAAGGCAACTGTACCGAATCGAATCCTTGTTCGACGGTTTCGGCATGGGCCGCAAACACAATCATTTTGCCTACCAATGGCCCCGTAATTACCCCAAGTCCATTGAAAGATTGCGCCAAGTTGAGGCGTTGCTCGGAGTTTTCGCGCGGTCCCAACACCGACGCATATGGATTGGCGGCGGTTTCGAGGATGGCCAAACCGCAGGCAATCACAAACAACGCCACCAAAAAGAACGTCCACGATTGGGCTTCACCCGCGGGATAGACCAAAAATCCACCCACCGCGTACAACAACAAACCCGCCAAGATGCCTTTTTTGTAACCGTACTTTTTCATGAAATAACCCGCAGGCAACGCCATCACAAAATACGCCCCAAACGTGACCACCTGTACCCAAGAAGATTCGGTCAGGGAGAGTTTCAAGACGTTTTGAAAGTGCTTGTTGAGCGGGTCGAGCATACTGATGGCAAAACCCCACAAAAAAAACAGCGACGTCACCAGCGCAAACGCCACTTTGTAGTTGCCACCCGTTTCGGTGGTCTTAAACGAGCCAGAAGAGCCTAATTCAGCCATAAAAATTGTGGTAGTGGTCTATGATTTGATGCCAAAACTACCAAAAGATGCGAAATTCAGAATATTTACTCTAAGTTTATGGTTAGTTTGTTTTACCAACACTTTTTTCTCGTTTATTCATGCCCCCACAAGCCATTTTTCAACAACGACAAACTGATTTTCAACAACGTGCCGACGCTTTACAGCAACAATACAGCCGCCTTTCATGGATTCGTTTGCTGGTTTTTGGGCTGACTGCCCTCGCTGTATGGTGGGTAGCTGCCACCGATACTTGGACAGCAATAGGAATAGCCATTTTGGGAGTCATAGTTTTTATGATTTTGCTGCAAAAACATCAAAAAATCGCCTATCAGCGCAACCTCCAACGGGCGCTCGTCGCCATCAACAAAGACGAATCGGCAAGGCTTCAATTCCAATTTTTACGCCCCGAAACAGGAAATCAGTACGCCCCCGACGCGCACCCTTACGCGGGAGATTTGGATTTGTTTGGTACTCATTCGCTGTTTCGGTGGCTCAACCGCGCCCACACGCAGGCGGGGATGAGTACACTCGCGCAGTGGCTGCTTTCGCCCACCGACGAAATCGAAATCCAAGTACGCCAAGAAGCCGTGACCGAACTAAGACCGCTATTGGAGTGGCGACAGGACTTTGAGGCTACGGCACGGGTCGAAAAAGCCATCGCCCAAACACCTGATTTTTTGCAAGAATGGCTCGATGCGGGTGAAAATGAAACCGTCAAGCGGTGGCGTGGGTGGCGGTGGCTACCAATAGTCACCGTCTGTGCAGTGGTGGGGGCAGCGATAGGGCTTTGGCCGTGGATTGTGCCAGTGCTGTTGCTGGGTTTTCAAGGGTTTATTTTAGCCAAACTCAACCCTTCGGTTCAACACTACGCCGAACATTCCAACGAAATCACCCAGACCCTCAAAGCCTACGGAAAGCTATTGGAAAGTATTGAAAACCAAAACTTTACTTCCTCAAAACTCAAACAACTCCGCTCGCAGCTCGGCAAAGGAGACGAAGCTGCTTCCCGCCAAATCCAAGCCCTGACGCGCTACACCGAAAACCTCAATTTTCGCTTGAATCCGTATTTTATGCTCTTTTTCGGATGGCCACTGCTGTGGGATTTGCAATGGATGACGCGCTTGGAAGACTGGAAAAAACAACACCAACATCGCCTGCGAATATGGCTTGAGGTACTGGGCGAAATCGAAACCCTCAACAGCATGTCAGGCATGAGTTATGCCCATCCCACTTACGTTTTTGCCGACATTAACCAGCGACCTTTACACTTGACGGCCAAAGATTTAGGCCACCCGTTGATTCCCCAAGAAAAGCGCGTCTGCAATGATTTTGAACTGACGGGCATCGGCCAAACCGTCGTAGTGACGGGTTCTAATATGTCGGGCAAAAGCACTTTTTTGCGGACAGTTGGGGTCAATGTCGTGCTGGCTTTGATGGGGAGTCCTGTGTGTGCAGAGGCGTTTTCGTGTTCGTTGGTGCGGGTGTTTACAAGTATGCGTACCCAAGACTCGCTGGCCGAAAACACTTCGTCGTTTTATGCGGAACTCAAACGCCTCAAAACGCTGCTCGAACTTGCCCAAAAAAACACAGTACCTGTGCTGTACTTTTTGGATGAAATCCTCAAAGGTACCAACTCCACCGACCGCCACAAAGGGGCAGAAGCCCTGGTACATCAACTTCATACGCTCACTGCGTCGGGGTTTGTTTCTACCCATGATTTAGAGTTGGGGGCGATTGCCGACACCCACGATTTTGTCCGAAACCTCAGCTTTTACTCCACTTTCACCGACGGCCAACTGCACTTCGACTACCGCCTACGCGAGGGCGTATGCAGGGAGTTCAACGCCACCGCACTCATGCAACAGATTGGGATTCGTTTTTCGTGAAAGAGTTGAAAAAATTTTCTCAACTACTTAGCAATCAAATGACTTCTACGTGCAACTGATTGCCCGTAACTGTGCGGGTGTAGGTTTTGCCGCTGATACTGACGCTGAAAGTTACTGGTTCAAAAGCCTCGGCAAAAGGGTCTTGCCAAAGCAGAAGCCGTTTGTTGGTTTTGGGATGACGCCACACTTGTAGCCACGGTTGGGTGTGCTTGAACGCTCGCGCAAACTCTCCCGTATCGTTTTGCCAAACAGCCTTTTGGACATTCTTTTGTCCTCTTTGATAACCAAAAGGGTATCGTTCAGCTACTTGCGTGCCATCCAAAATGTTTTGATAGCGTGCAAACATCTCGTGCGCTTGCACCATAGCGGCTACACCCAGAGCGTCTTTTCCCATGTAATCTTCGTTTAACGTGGGGCAAGGCGGGGCGTCTGGGCCTGTGTATTCATAGACCAAGTAGCCGTTGGATTGTACCGACAAGCAGGAAGGCCGCCCATTGATGTGGGCGTAACGCAACGCCTGCTGCGGCTGATACGACTGTCCAAATAGCCAATAATTGGTATAAAACACCCTCGGATGGCACAAATGCACAAAGAGTGCGTCGCGCACCAAGTTCATGGGATACATCACGCGGTTGTCTATCTGACGTACATAACCTTTGCCAAGTCTAAATCGGCGGGTATGGCTTCGGCGAGCGTCGGCGGGTTTGTCTTCATAAGGCCAAAGAAACGTCAAAAACTTGACGTTGGCGGGAGTAACCAACGCTTTGAGATTGAGCATATCAAGCGTCCGTAAATACCAGTTTACGGGAGCTTTCCACACGTGGGCGGGTTGATCGGCAGCGTCGGTGGTATTGACGGTGCTGCTTGTGTAGCCAAACCCCGTCATCAATACCGTAGGTGAGGGGCTTTGGGCGTTTTGGATTTGCTGCGGAGCTTGATGAATCGCCAAGTAATCGTCGAGGGTCTTTTTGCCAGCACTCCAACTATCGTTGGCGAGGCCATCCAGATTGAACGTTTTTCCCTGAAAATCAAAAGTCGGTGATTCTCCAATCCACGAGTAAAACAGCTTGCCGTGGCGACGATAAATCCGCTCCGATAGCGCGTACATCGTTTGGCGAAAACTGGCGTCTCGGTAGTCCCACGCCCAGCCTTCCTGCTGCGGATTGGCAGGCTCGAAGTCCACCGCAAAAGCCTGTGAGGGAACACGCCGCGCCAACCAATCTGCGGCTTGGTCGAGTTTACGACTGTCCCAACGGGTGATACCTTCTTGGTTTTTAGCCCCCAATTCTTGCATCAATGTCATCACATCGCCCGCATAAAGCAGCCGAAATTTGTCACTGTTGACGTTCCAACTTACTTTTTTCAAATTGGCAATAGGTTCTTCGACGGGCATGGATTCTGAGCCGTATTTTTTGGTAGGCGGCAACACAAAAGCGGGCGTTTGTTTAAAAATGCCAAGGTCGGCCATAGCACCCGCGTGAGGCCAAAGTGGCTGCGTGTAAGGCAGTTGTGCAGGTTTGGTTTGCAACGAATCGCGCACCCAAAATATCACCTCTGCCGACGCGGCGTATTTGGCCGTGCCTGTGGCTACGTTGAAAGCCGAGGTAAGCCAACTTTCGGTGTTTACATTTGCGACTTCGGTGATGTATTTGACCAAATGAATCCAACGATTGGGCAGAATGGGTTGTTCAGAGAGTCGCCGTGCATCGGTTTGATTGACGCTACCATTGAGCGCGTAATAAACCGTTCTGCCCTGATTTTCAGCCTCATCTTTGAGATACAGTTGGCCGTCGGTACGGCGTTCGAGGCGGAGTTTGAGTTGTTGGTCGGCGTAGTGCTGCGGGTCGGGTTCATACTCAAAATACACCAACGCCGCCTGTGTCCGAGGCACAACAGGCAGCGTTGGTTTGGAGGGAAAAAGAGGGCTATGGGCGTCTTTTTTGTGGAACCAAAATGCCCCAATCACGCTCAAAACCCCCGCTATTCCGATTCCTATTTTCAGCATTTTGGACATTTTGAAAGACTAAAAACCACGCGATACCTACCCCAAGTATTTTTTGAAAAATTCCAGTGTACGTTGCCAAGCCAACTTTGCAGCGGCTTCGTTGTAGCGCGCGCCCGAGGTGTCGTTGTGAAAAGCGTGATTGACCCCTTCGTACATGTACAATTCGTAGGGTTTGCCGTTGGCTTTGAGGGTATCTTCGTATTCTTTTGCGCCAGCGTTGATGCGTTCGTCGAGGCTGGCGTAGTGTAGTTGTACGGCGGCTTTGATTTTTGGAACATCAGGCGTAAGCGGTTGTCGGCCATAAAACGCCACGGCAGCTTTGAGGCTCGGTACTGCTACTGCGAGGCTGTTGGCCATGGCCCCGCCCCAACAAAATCCCACGCAACCCGCTTGGCCGTTGGCATCTTTGCGGGTGCTGATGTAGTCAAATACCTTGACGAAATTGGCCAAACTATCTTCGGGCTTGAGCTGCGAAAACATAGCACGGGCTTCGTCTTCGTTGGCGGGAGTGGTGGGCAGTACCGAAAGGGCATTGGGGGCGATCGCCAAATAACCCGCCTGCGCCGCGCGCCGCGCCACGTCTTCAATGTGGGCATTGAGGCCACGGTTTTCGTGAATCACTACCACGGTGGCGTATTTCTTTTCGGCCTTGGGTCGGGCCACGTAAGCCTTCATTTGGCCACTGCCCCCTTGATAGGTTACGTATTCGGTGAAGAGGTCGTCGGCAGCCGTTTGGGCAATGGCGTAGTTGGACTCTAACGCGGGCAAAATCGCCAACGCGGCGGTCATGCCGCCCGTGAGGGTGCTGAGTCGTTGCAAAAACTCATTGCGAGAAAGAGGCTTATGGGTGTACTCGTCGTAGAGTTTGATGATTTCTTGGTTCATTGTGTTTAGGGTTTATAGTTTTCGTTTCTCCGTTCTCCGTCTTTCCGTTCTCTGTCTTTCCATTCTCTGTCTTTCCATTCTCCGTCTTTCCGTTCTCCGTCTTTCCGTTCTCCGTCTTTCCATTCTCCGTCTTTCCATTCTCTGGCTTTCATGACATTCCTCTGGCTTTGAGCTCGAGGTATTTATTGACAGTGTTGGCAGTCAAATCTTGCGGGGGTGTCAAAATGGATTGAATACCGTACTGTCTCAATTCACGCACAACGCGCTTTTTTTCGTAATAGAAACGTTCTGCTATTACTTTTTGATATACTTCTTCGGTATCAAACGCGGGCGTGTCAAGCATCTCTTTGGTTTCGGTATTTTCAAAAAACACCACAATCAGCAAATGCTCTTTGGCCAAACGCCGCAGGTAAGGCAACTGTCGTTTGAGGGCGTTGAGGGTTTCAAAGTTCGTAAAAAGCAACAGCAAACTCCGCTGTCGCACGTTGCGGCGCACGTGGGCGTAGAGGGTTTCGTAGTCACTTTCCAAGTAGCGCGTTTTTTGTTTGTAGAGCGTTTCCATGATTTTTTGCATCTGCCCTGCTTTACGCTCCGCTGGTACTACTTGGCCTATCACCTCCGAAAACGTCAGCAAGCCCGCCTTGTCTTGTTTGAGCAGGGCGATGTTGCTCAGTACGAGCGTGGCGTTGATGGCGTAGTCGAGCAGCGTCAAACCCTCAAACGGCGACTGCATCACGCGGCCTTTGTCTATCAGGCAGTACACCGCTTGTGAGCGTTCGTCTTGAAAAGCATTGACCATCAGTTCGTTGCGCCGAGCCGTGGCTTTCCAGTTGAGGGTACGAATGTCGTCGCCTTGTACGTAAGGGCGTATTTGTTCAAACTCCATGCTATGCCCAATTCGGCGGATTTTCTTGATGCCGAGTTCGGTGAGGCGGTTGGAGATAGCCATCAGTTCGTACTGCCGCATCTGCAAAAACGACGGATAAACCGCCACCATTTTGTTTTGAGAAAACTGGTACCTACGTTTGAGCAGTTTCAAAGGGCTTTGCGCAAAGACATTGACCGCGCCAAAATCGTACTCACCGCGCTTGGTAGGGCGGAGTTCGTAGCGGAGGAGTTGGTTTTCGTTGGGAACGAGTCGGGCTTCAAAAAGCACATCTCGCCGCTGAAACTGAAACGGAATCTCATCTACTATGTCGAGTTTGATGGTAAAGCCGTAGTTGTTTTGGAGATAAATTGTGATGGGATTTGGGTCGCCGTTGGAGAGTCTATCGGGTACATCGCGCCGCGCAAAAACCCCCTGTTTGGCCCGAAACAAAAGCACAGCATCCAGCACCACCGTTGCCAAAAATACCACAAATGCGGCTTTGACAAACCCAAACATCACAGGAAACAAAAACGCTATCAAAAACCCCAAACCCAAGGCCAAGAGGGTGAACCAGAATGTATTGGAAAAATATAGGTTGCGAATGTATTTCATTGGTAGGTTTGTGTCTGGGCGAATACTTTCGGGGGCGATGAATAAACATCACCCAAAGGTAACAAAAATACCGATTGGCGTTTTAGATTTGTGGGATTGAAAACGAAAAGAAAAATGCACGAGATTGAGCCTTTTTATAATTGGGAAAAACTCTATATCGCGGCAGAGGACCGCAAATCGCCGTTCTATGGGCGTGATTACAACTTCAATCAGTACGAACACGACATCTACGGCTACTACATTCACCCGCTTTGGGACAACATTGAGTCTGAAACCCTTTACGTCAAAATTCTCTTTGCTGACTATCGAAAAAAGTTTGTGATTATTGAGCTTTTTGGCGAGTGGAACGACACCCTCCACAACGACATCATGTATCTCAAACGCAACGTGATAGACCATCTTTTGGAACAAGGCATCCGGTACTTTGTCTTGGTAGCTGAGAATATTTTCAACTTTCACGGCGGCGACGATGAATACTACGCCGAGTGGTTTGACGAAATCGAAGACGGATGGGTCGCCATTGTGGGTTCGCACCCGCACGTAGAGCGCGAGTGGACGCGCTATCGGCTGGATTATTACCTCAATTTTGGCGGTACGCTTCACTTAGACAACTGGCGCACGCTCCAACCACAGCCTTTTTATGAACTGGTCAAGGCGCTCATTGTCAGACGATTGATGTAGCAGTTGCATCCTCTTCATGTTCCTGACCCTTTTTTGTCGTACCTTTGGTGCGGAAATCCCTGTTTCACAAAAACATTCACCATTCACTCATCCATCATTCATTTTAGTAAATGTCAGTAAGAGTTCGTTTTGCCCCCAGTCCTACGGGTCCACTCCACATCGGCGGTGTGCGTACCGCTTTGTACAATTATCTTTTTGCCCGCAAAAACGGTGGAAAAATGCTCCTGCGTATCGAAGACACCGACCAAAATCGCTACGTACCAGGGGCCGAAGAATATATTTTGGAGTCGCTCCAATGGCTTGGTATTGAGATAGATGAAGGGCAAGGCGTGGGCGGACCGCACGCGCCGTACCGTCAGTCGGAGCGCAAAGCCATGTACCGCCAATACGCCGAGCAACTCATAACGGCGGGCAAAGCCTACTACGCCTTTGATACTGCCGACGAAATCGAAGCCATGCGCCAGCGCCTCGAAGAAGCTGGGGCCGATGCCGCCCAATACAACGCCATCACGCGCGTTCAGATGACCAACTCGCTCACGCTGTCGGCAGAGGAGGTACAACAACGCATCGGCAAGGGCGACCCTTACGTGATTCGTATAAAAATAGACCCCAAACAGGAGATTCGTTTCAAAGACATCATCCGTGAGTGGGTGGTAGTACACGCCTCCACGCTCGACGACAAAGTGCTGCTCAAATCTGACGGAATGCCTACTTACCATTTGGCCAATATCGTGGACGACCACCTCATGGGCATCACGCACGTGATTCGCGGCGAAGAATGGCTGCCGTCGGCACCGCTGCACGTGCTGATGTACCAATATTTTGGGTGGGAAGCCCCGCAGTTTGCCCACTTGCCGCTTTTGCTCAAACCCGAAGGCAACGGCAAACTCTCCAAGCGCGATGCCGATTTAGGTGGTTTTCCGATTTTTCCGTTGCTTTGGCAAGACCCCAACACAGGCACAACCGCACGGGGGTTTCGTGAAGACGGTTATCTGAAAGAAGCATTGGTCAATTTCTTGGCGTTTTTAGGTTGGAATCCAGGCACCGAGCAAGAACTTTTTACGATGGATGAGCTTATCGAAGCGTTTTCGTTGGAGCGTATCCACAAAGCAGGCGCGAGGTTTGACATCGCCAAAGCCAAATGGTTCAACCAGCAATACCTCAAAGCCAAATCGGACGAAGAGTTGGTTGATAGTTTACAGTCTATGGTTGGTGGTTCAGGCGCTGAGCAAACCCACAACGGTAAACCTATAAACCTCCAAACTGTAAACCTAAAACAGGATAATCTCCTCAAAATCTGTCGTTTGATGAAAGACCGCGTGACGTTTCCGCAGGAGATTCTGACGGAAGCCACGTTTTTGTTTGACGCTCCCGATACCTACGAAGAAGCCGTGGTGACGAGCAAGTGGAACGCCGACGCTGTCAAGGCTATCGGGGCGTACATAGAAGATTTGAAAACTTATGAGGGGGACTTTCTGGCCGATGCCGTCAAGGCCGTGTGGGCCGCTACCACCGAACGCGAAGGCATCAAAATGGGCAAAGTGATGCAGGCCCTTCGGTTGGCAGTTACGGGGGTAGGCCACGGGCCCGATTTGATGCTCACGATGGAGATTTTGGGCAAAGAAGAGGTCATCAAGCGATTGGAGAAAGCATTGGATGTACTAACTTCCTAACCTTTCAGTATCATGGCAAAAGATTTGTATCATCAAGTCGTCAAAATATTGATTTACAACACTGATTTAAACGCTATTGAATCATGGATCAATTAAAATCGAAAATCAAAAAGCATCAAAAGGTACTTTCTGAATATGTACGAAAGATGGCGCAAGAACGCAATGAGGCATTGGGAAATCAAATGACTTACCAAGCTATCATTGATTTGGTAGGTAATCATTTTCAATTAGTTCGTATTGGGTGGCACGAGCATCGTTATCTATACACTGTTTTGATTCATTTTGATATAAATTCCGAAACCGGGAATATATGGGTACAGCAAAATAACACAGAGATATTGTTGGATGAAGACTTAAAAGAATATGGTATTCCTAAAAGTAGTATCGTGATTGGTTTTCGTCCAGAGGGGATTCGTTCATACGCGGGCTTTGCAGTTGCGTAAGAGTTTTTTGTGGAAAGTGAGTAGTGTGTAGTTCACGCAAAACGCTAATGACATTTTTTATTCCTATCAAATGGTGACAGTCAAAGAAAGACCAATTTCGCATTGGTTGCCGATTACAAAAAAAGAAGTCGAACTGCGCGGTTGGGAGCAGTTGGACGTGATATTGATTTCGGGCGATGCCTACGTGGATCATCCGTCGTTTGGGACGGCGGTCATTGGGCGCATCATCGAAAGTGAAGGCTTCAAAGTAGCGATTGTACCGCAGCCCAACTGGAAGGATGACCTCCGCGACTTCAAAAAGCTCGGCCAACCCAAGTATTTCTTCGGCGTGACAGCGGGCTGTATGGACTCAATGGTCAATCACTACACCGCCGCCAAACGCCGCCGTTCCAACGACAGCTACACGCCCGGTGGTGAGGCGGGTTTTCGTCCCGACTACGCCACTACGGTTTATACCAAAATCCTCAAACAACTCTACCCCGACGTGCCTGTACTGATTGGCGGGATTGAGGCATCTTTGCGCCGTGTGACTCACTACGACTATTGGGAAGACCGCCTTATGCCTACTATTTTGGAAGATTCAGGCGCTGATATGTTGGTCTATGGCATGGGCGAACAGCCGCTGAGAGAGGTTTTGCGGTTGGTCAAAAGTGGCGTACCACTCGGCCAAATACGCGACGTAAAGCAAATAGCGTATTTGGAAAATACCAAAGAAGCGATTCCCGAACATTCGGAGTGGAACACCGTCGAACTGGCAAGCCATGAGGTGTGCTTACAAGACAAAATCAAGTACGCAGCCAATTTCAAAATCGTGGAAGTGGAGTCTAACAAATGGCAGGCCAACCGCATCGTGCAGAAAGTAGGAAAGCGCACGTTGGTCATCAATCCACCCTTCAAGACGATGGACGAGGCCGAAATGGACCGCTCGTTTGACTTGCCTTACACACGCCTTCCGCATCCCAAATACAAAAACCGTGGCGCGATTCCCGCCTACGAGATGATCAAATTTTCTATCAACATGCACCGAGGGTGTTTTGGAGGTTGTAGTTTTTGCACAATTTCGGCGCATCAGGGCAAGTTTGTCGCTTCTCGCTCCGAAGAATCCATTATGAAAGAGGTCGAAGAAATCACCAAACATCCTGAATTTAAGGGCTATATTTCGGATTTGGGGGGGCCTTCGGCCAATATGTACCGCATGAAAGGCAAAGACGAATCCATCTGCGCGCGTTGTCAGGCACCGAGTTGTATTCACCCCGTGATTTGCTCCAACTTAGACACCTCGCACAAGCCCCTTACCGAAATTTACCGCAAAGTAGATGCCCATCCCGAAGTCAAAAAAGCCTTTGTAGGCTCGGGCGTGCGGTATGATTTGTTGGTAGATGATTTCAACAAAAACAACCAAGACGGCAACCACGATGAATACATTGAGCAACTCGTGACACGCCACGTGTCGGGTCGCCTCAAAGTAGCCCCCGAACACACCTCCGACGATACCCTGCGCGTGATGCGCAAGCCGTCGTTTAAGTATTTTCGCAAGTTCAAAGAAAAATACGACCAAATCCAAGACAAAAACAACCTCAATCAGCCGCTGATTCCGTACTTTATCAGTTCACACCCAGGTTGTGAAGAGCAAGATATGGCCAATCTCGCCGCCGAAACCAAAGATTTGGGCTTTCGGTTGGAGCAAGTGCAAGACTTTACGCCTACACCCATGACCGTGGCCGAGGTGATTTACTACACGGGGGTGCATCCTTACACCTTACAGCCGATTTACACGGCCAAAGACCCCGAAGAGAAAAAACGCCAAAATAGCTACTTCTTCTGGTACAAAGACGACATGAAAGAGTGGATTCGCAACCGCTTGCTCAAACTCAAACGCCCCGATTTGGTCAAGACGCTTTTGGGCAACTATCAGCCCAATTACGCCAAAAAGAACATTGAGAAATTCAACAAAAAGAAAGGAAAATAGCCCTATCTCAATTTTGAAGGGCAAACAAAGTCAGTGACGGGTACGGTGGTTTGGGCGATAGCGGCCATGCCACCTGCCACATCCACGATGTTGTCAAAACCGCGTGATTTCAGGATCGAAGCCGCCACCATCGAGCGGTAGCCCCCTGCACAATGCAGGTAATTGGTTTCGGTTTTTGAAAACTCCACCATGTTCTCGCTCAAAGTCGCCAAGGGAATATTCATTGCCTCGGCTACGTGTTCGGCCACGTATTCGCTTTGTTTTCTTACGTCTTTGACGAGCAGTTGGCCGTTGGCTTTTTCAAAACGCTCCGCAAACGTCTCGGCAGAAATGCTTTCGATGCTATCTATCTCTTTTCCAGCCGCCTGCCACGCTTCAAATCCTCCCTCCAAATACCCGATGATGTTGTCGTAACCCACCCGTGAGAGGCGTGTGATGACCTCCTCAATGGTTTCGGGCGTAGCCACAAACAAAATCTCCTGCTCAATATCAGTGATGAGTGTGCCAACCCAAGGCGCAAAATCACCCTTGATGCCAATGTTGATAGCGTTGGGGATGAAGCCGTTTTTGAAAATCTGAGCGGGCCGCGTGTCAATCACCACCGCGCCTGTTTCGTTGGCGGCAGCCTCAAACGCCTCTGCCGATAGCGGCTGCGCTTGTCGCTTCACGGTTTCTAAGTTAGGCGCACCCGTTTTGTTGAGTAGCACATTTTTGGGAAAATAGTACGGCGGCGGCAGCAACCCTTCCGTGACTTCTTTCACAAACTCCTCTTTGGTCATATTGGCACGGAGGGCGTAGTTGGTGCGTTTTTGATTGCCGAGGGTGTCAAATGTCTCTTTGCTCATGTTTTTGCCGCAAGCCGAACCCGCGCCGTGGGCAGGATAGACGATAAGTGCATCTGACAAGGGCATGATTTTGTAGCGAAGCGAGTCGTAGAGATAGCCCGCCAAATCGTTTATAGTGAGGGAGGACTTTTGGGCCAAATCGGGCCGCCCCACATCTCCGATAAAAAGTGTATCACCCGTAAAAATGTATTTTTCTTCGCCCTTTTCGTCAAAAAGCAAGTAGCAACTCGACTCCATCGTATGACCGGGCGTGTGCAACAGCTTGATTTTGAGTTTGCCTACTTCAAAAACTTGCCCATCAGTCGCTATAATACATTCAAAGGCAGGCTGGGCGTTGGGGCCATAAATAATAGGAGCACCCGTTTTTTGGGAAAGTTCTACGTGTCCCGATACAAAATCGGCGTGAAAGTGGGTCTCAAAGATATATTTGATGCGGGCGTTGTTGCGTTGGGCTTTGGCGATATACGACTGTACTTCGCGGAGGGGGTCAATGATGGCTACTTCGCCTTCGGATTCGATATAATATGCTCCTTGGGCCAAGCAGCCCGTGTAAATCTGCTCTACGGTCATGTTTTGTGGTGAATTTTCTACAAAACAGGTCATTCGTTCAGTTTGTTCCAATCTTCTATTTGACTGAGGATTTCTCGCGCTCCCACTTTAGAAATAGAAGATGTCTTGAAGATAGGAGGCAGGGCATTCCACGTTTGGAGGAGGGCTTGTTCATAACGTTCAAAACTCGCCTTCCATTTTTCGGCGGTAAGTTTATCGGTTTTGGTAAAAACAATACAAAATGGCACGCCTTGGGTACCCAATTTCTCCATAAATGCCAAATCTATTTTCTGAGGCTCGATACGACTGTCCACCAACACAAACGTACAAACCAAGTTTTCGCGGTTGAGCAGATAATTGTCTATCATATCCGACCATTTTTGCCGCTCGCCTTTGGACACTTTGGCATAACCATAGCCGGGCAAATCCACCAAAAACCACGTATTATTGACCAAAAAATGGTTAATGAGTTGTGTTTTGCCTGGTTGGGAGGAGGTTTTAGCCAGATCGTTGCGGCCTACCAGCGTATTGATAAGCGACGACTTGCCCACGTTGGAGCGTCCAATAAACGCATACTCTGGACGGTCGGGCGGGGGGCATTGCTTGTAGTCAGATGAACTTTTGGCAAAAGTGGCAGATGTGATTTTCATATTTTGACGGAAAACAAAAAGAGGGAAAAACGGAACAAGAGATCCCCTCTAAACAGTTGGTATGAACAAAAGTAAGAAGTGTTTGTTGAAAAGAGAAAATAACGAATAACAACATGGCTCAATTTTATTCAAAACGCGACCTCCATTTCAATCTTTATGAACTGCTCCACGTAGAGCAATTGTCCCAGTATGCGTATTTTCAAGACCACAATCGGGAGTCTTTCGACATGATACTCGACGCTGCCGAGCAGATAGCCGACAAAATGCTGCACCCACTCCTGACCGAGATGGACCGCCACGAGCCACAGTTGGTGGACGGCAAAATCCGCGTACACGAGGGTATGCGCCCGATTGTGAAGCGTTTTGGTGAAGACGGCTGGGTCAATGCGCCTTTTGGCTACGAAGAAGGCGGCCAACAACTCCCCGCCGTCGTTCACAATGCCGCCGCTTTTATTTTTCAATCGTCCAACTACTCCGCGAGTGTTTATCCGTTTTTGACAACGGGCGCGGCCAACCTCATTCGGTCTTTTGGCACCCAAGACCTCATTGACACTTACACACCTCTCATGTACAACGGGCGTTGGCAAGGTACAATGGCTCTCACCGAACCAGACGCGGGCAGCTCTCTCTCCGACATCACAACGGCTGCCGAGCCTACCGACCAAGAAGGGGTCTATAAAATCAAAGGTCAGAAAATCTATATCTCTTGTGGCGACCACGACGCTTGCGAAAACGTGGTGCATTTGCTTTTGGCCAAAATCAAAGGCGGACCTGCGGGAACAAAAGGCATTTCGCTGTTTGTCGTACCGCAAAAACGTTTTGAACAGAACGCGGAGAAAGGAAAAAAGGAGCAAGGAGAAGGGTTGATGAGCAACGACGTCTCCACGGCGGGGGTTTATCACAAAATGGGCTACAAAGGCGCACCCATCGCGCACTTGATGTTTGGCTCCAACGATGACTGCCTCGGCTACCTCGTGGGGGAGCCTCATAAGGGACTGAGCTACATGTTTCAGATGATGAACGAAGCCCGCGTGGGTGTGGGCATGAACGCGGCGGCGATTGGCACGGCGGCTTATTATGCTTCGTTGCGCTACGCCAAAGAACGCCCACAAGGCCGTCCGATTGCCGAAAAAGACCCTTCCAAACCGCAAAGCCTCATCATCCGTCATGCCGACGTGAAGCGAATGTTGTTGTTTCAGAAAGCCGTCGTTGAGGGTTCGTTGTCGTTGTTGTTGCAGTGCGGTCTTTGGGCCGACATCGCACACGTAGCCGAAGGTGAAGCCAAAGAACGCGCCGAAATGTTGTTGGATTTGCTCACTCCCATCGCCAAATCTTATCCCTCCGAAATGTGCCTTCAGACCACAAGCGCAGCAGTGCAGATTTTGGGCGGGGCAGGCTATACCACCGATTTTCCCGTAGAGCAGTACTACCGAGAGGCTCGTATTCACCCTATCCACGAAGGCACAACGGGCATTCACGGGTTGGATTTGTTGGGGCGTAAAATCACCCTCAAAGGCGGTAAAGGTGTACAGTACCTGACCGAGGAAATTCTCCAAACGATTCGAGAAGCCAAAAACATCGGTGAAGAAACGGCGACTTTGGCCGCTCAGTTGGAAGAGGCACTCCAACGAGTACAGAAAGTAACGGGGCATTTGCTCGGATTGGCGGCCAAAGGCGAAATCGAAAACTACCTTTCGGATGCAACGCTTTACTTGGAGTTTTTGGGCGTGGTGGTCATCGCTTGGCAATGGCTCAAACAAGCCAATATAGCCTCAACCTCTCTCTCAAATCATCCCGAAGATTCTTTTTACAAAGGAAAAATAGCAACGGCTACTTACTTTTTTGAGTACGAGTTGGTCAAAATTACTTCCCTATCACGACGATTATTGAGCCAAAACCACGTAACGGTTGAGATGAGTCCTGACTGGTTTTAGACATATATTGGAGACAAAGAAAAAAGCCAGGCGGAAGATCCACTCGGCTTTCTGACTTTACTCAACGTTATGAAAAACTCTCTTTACGGACGGTAAAAGACATACAAAGTCACACTATACGTCCAAATATTTTTTAAATTTTTTTATTCTCTAAAACTCTATGTACTTAATAACCTTACAAAGGTAAGTTGTTTTGCAAGAACTTGCAAAAAGTTTTAATGTATTGTCATTTTTGTTTAACAAAATTGCAAGTTTTTTGTTCTAAAGTTGCATAATTTACTATCCAAGCTTTTTGGCAAGCAGTTGATTGACCACTTTTGGATCTGCGCTACCCTTCGTTTTTTTCATTACTTCGCCTACAAACAGCCCCAACAACCCCTTTTTCCCTTTGCGATATTCTTGCAACTTTTCGGGCATAGATGCGAGTACGTCATCAATAATACTTTCGAGAGCGTCGGCATTGCTGTTTTGAAGCCAATTGTTTTGTTGAGCCAGTTCGAGTGGCGATTGTGCAGGATTTTCAAGCAATATTGGAAGTAGCTTCTGCGTAGCCGTGGTATGGCTGATTTGGTTGGCTTCCACCAATTTTATCACTTCCGAAAGTTGGCGCGGTGAGAGCGGGTATTGGGTAGCGGTTGCTTCTGGATTTTCGTTCAAAAACATCTTTACAGGACCCAAAACCCAGTTAGCAGCGATTTGGAAATGGCCTACAATCGCGCTCAATTCTTCAAAGTACAGTGCCACGTCTTTGGTGTCGGTGAGGGTAGCGGCGTGCTGGGGAGAGAGTTTATAAATCCGCGTAAACCGCTCATACATCACCTGCGGTACGGGAGGCATATTTTGCTCAATTTCTGCCATCCACTCATCTGAAATAAAAACTGGCGCGAGGTCGGGTTCTGGAAAATAGCGATAGTCGTTCATAGTTTCTTTGACGCGCATCCCGAATGTCTCACCCGTTTCGGGGTCAAACATCCGCGTCTCTTGCAATATCGGCTCGCCGCGCTCTACCATTGCCACTTGGCGTTTGTATTCGGTTTCTACGGCCTTCATCACGTTGCGGATAGAGTTCATGTTTTTGACTTCCACCTTGGTACCAAAGTACGTCGCACCCTGCGGTCGCACGGAGATGTTGAGGTCGCAGCGGAGCGAGCCTTCTTCCATGTTGCCGTCACAAATATCAATGAAGCGTACCAACTGCCGCACGGCGGTCAAAAACGCACCCGCTTCTTCGGCAGAGCCAATGCAGGGGTCAGTCACCATCTCAATGAGGGGCGTACCAGCGCGGTTGTAGTCGAGGAGGGTATCGGTGTCTGAGCCATCGTGTACCGACTTGCCCGCGTCTTCTTCCAAGTGAATATGGTGAATTTTGACCGTTTTTTCGACGTTTTGACCCGTTTTGTCTTTAAAACGCACGGCTATTGCTCCACCCACGCAAATAGGTGCTTTGTCCTGCGAAAGTTGATAACCTTTGGGTAAGTCGGGATAAAAATAATTTTTACGGTCAAAAATAGTGTGTTGTGTGATGTTACAGCCACAGGCTATTCCCATTCTTACGGCGTATTCTACCGCTTTTTTGTTGAGTTTGGGCAGCGTACCTGGGTGCGCCAACGTAATGACGCTGATGTTGGTATTGGGTTCGCAACCAAACTGATTGGCATCGGCGGCAAAAATTTTGGTTTGGGTCTGCAACTGACAGTGTACTTCCAAACCGATAACGATTTCGTACTGCGTTTGTGGGTGGGTCAAAGTCATTTAGTTCCGTATTTTGGGCCAAATATACGGCTTTCTGCACCAGCAAGCCATTGATTTGGCCCAAATTGCATTCGGAGCATCAGCCAACACCGAACAAATACCAAACAAAATAGAAGAATTGACCCTAAAATTTTTTCAATAGTATGCTTGCATACTATTTTTTTGTATTCTACTTTTGTATGCACGCATAACAATTTTTAGAAATAACATTAACAAATAAAGACCATGATAGCTACCCAACGCCACACATCCCTCAAGGGAGGAGAGTTTTTAATCAAAGAAATAGAAGCCCATCAAGTGTTTGTACCAGAGGAGTTTACCGAAGAGCAGCAGATGATTGCGCAGTCGTGTCGGGACTTTGTGACGACCGAAGTACGCCCTCGTTTGGACGAGATTGACACGGCCAAAAGCCCCGCGTTGATGTCGTCGCTGATGGACAAAGCGGGTGAGTTGGGCTTGCTCGGTACAGCAGTACCCGAAGAGTACGGTGGTTTTGGCATGAGTTTCAACACCTCGATGCTCGTGGCCGAAGCTACAGGAACGGGACATTCGTTTTCGGTGGCATTGAGCGCGCACACAGGCATCGGAACGCTGCCTATTTTGTATTATGGCAACGAAGACCAGAAAATGAAGTATTTGCCCAAAATGGCTTCGGGTGAATGGAAAGCGGCTTACTGCTTGACAGAACCCGATTCGGGGTCGGATGCCAATGCCGCCAAGACCAAAGCAGTGCTAAGTGCTGATGGCAAAAATTATGTCATCAATGGCCAGAAAATGTGGATTACCAACGGCGGCTTTGCTGATATTTTCATTGTGTTTGCCAAAATCGAAGAAAACGGCAGCACCGATAAAAACCTGACGGCTTTTATTGTTGAAAAAACTTTTGGCGGGATTACGATGAACGAACCCGAACACAAAATGGGTATCAAAGGCTCAGACACACGCCAAGTGTTTTTCAACGACTGCCATGTTCCCGTCGAAAATATGCTTTCGGCCCGGGGCAATGGCTTCAAGATTGCGGTCAATATCCTTAATGTAGGTCGCATCAAACTGGGCGCGGCGGTACTGGGCGGCGCCAAAGGTAGCTGCCACCAAGCCATCAACTATGCCAATGAGCGCAAGCAGTTTGGGGTGTCTATTGCCAACTTTGGTGCTATCAAGCACAAATTGGCCGAAATGGCCATCAAAATTTATGCTTCTGAATCAGCCTCTTACCGCGCGGGCCAAAACATTGACGACCTTATCTATTCGCTCAAAGACAGTGGCATGAACGATGCCGACGCCAAACTCAAGGCCCTCGAGCAGTTTGCGATTGAATGTGCTATTATCAAAGTTCACGCTTCGGAAGTACTTGATTATGTGGTGGATGAAGGCGTACAAGTATATGGTGGTATGGGCTTTTCGGCAGATGCCCCGATGGACCGCGCCTACCGTGATGCGCGCATCAATCGTATTTTTGAAGGTACCAACGAAATCAACCGAATGCTCATCGTGGACATGATGCTCAAACGCGCCATGAAGGGTGAATTGGATTTGATGGGACCCGCAATGGCCATTGCCAAAGAAATCATGGCGATTCCAGATTTTGGTGGCAGTGACGAAGATGGGGTGTTTGTAGCGGAGAAAAAAGTCATCAAAAACCTCAAAAAAGCCGCTTTGATGGTGGCAGGGGCTGCCGTACAAAAATTCATGATGAAACTCTCAGACGAGCAAGAAATCTTGATGAACGTGGCCGATATGGTCATTGAGATTTATGCGGCTGAGTCGGCTTTGCTCCGTACCGAAAAGCTCATCGGGGTGCGCGGCGAAGTAGCTTGTGAATTACAAAAAGACATGACAATCTGCTACTTACACGAAGCCGTGGAGAAAATAAACAGTGCGGGCAAAAACGCCATCATGGCGTTTGCCGAGGGCGACGAACTTCGCGTAATGCAAATGGGATTGAAGCGTTTTACCAAAATCGAACCAATGAACCTCAAAAACGCCCGTCGCCGCGTGGCCGAGGCCATGATTGAAGAAAATAAGTACATTTTCTAAGTGTCGTAAATTACCATCATCACAACCTAAAAATCAGTAAAGATAGGGGCTGTTTCCGCAAGGAAATAGCCCTATTTTTATGTTTCACCCCCTTGCTAACGAGATTTTTTAGGATTTTTGAAACGTATATTGCTAATTTGCAACGCATTAAAAAACTCACCAAAAACCTTTCCGAGCATGGAGCAGTACTTAGGCATAGATGTAGGTGGCACCAACGTAAAAATGGGTGTCGTAGATACCGAAACAGGGCGTATTTCCAATTTTTATAGTCACGATACGGCAAGTTGGCGCGAGCAGGGAGAATTTGAAAAACACCTCGGCGATGCCGTCGCAATACAACTGCACGAATTTCCCAATATCAAGCGGGTGGGCATTGGCCTGCCGGGGATGATTAACCGCGAACGCACCGTGCCGCTCGAAATCACAGCGATTCCAGAACTCGACGATGTGCCTCTGGTGGCGTACTTAAGTGACCGTTTTGAGGGCGTACAATTCTTTTTAGAAAACGATGCCAACGCCGCGGCGTTGGGTGAGTTTTATTTTGCCAAAGAAAAAATAAACGAAAACTATATCTTCATCACGCTTGGTACGGGTGTGGGAGGCGCGGCCATCATCAACCGCAAGGTGTTTGTAGGTGGCGACGGCAACGCCATGGAGCCTGGCCACGTACCCTCGCGCAACGGACGGGTGTTGGAGCGAAACATTGGCAAAAAAGAACTGCTCGACCTCGCCGAAGAAATGCGTAGCCTTTACAAAGGAGAAACACAACTGCCCAACGACGGCAACATCACCACAACGGGATTGGTGGCCGCCGCCGCCGAGGGCGACGAACTTGCCCTTCAAATCTGGAACGAAGTAGGCGAAATGCTCGGCGACGGGCTGGTTTCGATGATTCGGATTTTGGACATCAAGCTGATTTTGATTGGCGGTGGGCTGTCGGCGTCTTTCGACTACATCATGCCCGCCGTAATGAAGCAGCTCAACTATTGGCTTACGCCTTATTATCTCAAAGACCTCGAAATCAAACGCGCTACCCTCGGCAATGACGCGGGCTTGTTGGGCGCGGCATCGCTCTGTTTTGATTGAGCCAACAATAGTGGTGGAACGACTGTATTGTCCGCAAATTAAAGGTGGCACGACTCTAAGTCGTGCCACCACTTTTTATGTTTGAACCAAACGCAGTGAGGCGATGTTTTTTGATAGCTAATCTTATACACTTCAATATGTTTCGATATTTCTTCGGTATTTTCTCGTTTTTGGCCTTGTTTTTGTGCTTTTCTTGCAACACCGACCGCCGCGTGGAGGGGGCGAAGGAGGCCGTAGAGAAAATGAAAAGCCTCCAAATCAAACGTGTCACTCCGCTACAAGTAGCCACAATTGTGGACGACTGGGGCGGGCGCATTGTAAAGCAATCGCAGCAGCTTTTGAGTAGTGCTTTGGTCAAATCTACTGAAACACAGGCTCTCTGCCGATTGGAAAAATTGCCCAAAATAGATTCGTTAGAGAAACTTTATGCGGTAGAAATCCGGCTTTTGGGGGCAAAAGATATGCAGGACCAAAGCCTGTCGGAAAAAGAAAGAGAAGTATTGGATGCGTATCTCTACAATGCCGAAAAGAAACTCCCACAAGGCAGCAATATCCAAAAATTGGGTGACTCGGTACTTATTTACAACGCCGCCGTCGCGTCCGACGATGTGATTTGTGAGCAATGTTTTGGGGCAGACGCCACGAAGTTGGCCGTGTGGCACGTGAAGTTTCGCAAAAATGAAGTAATACGAAAAGTAAACGCCAAGTCGTTGTTGAAGAAGCAAAAATGAACTTTAGAATTGACAACTTTTCAGAAAGTTGTCAATTCTAAGCAGTCGCTCGAATCCTTCGAGTGACGATTATTGAAAGGTGTCCCGCCTAAAAATATCGTACATTTCAAATATTTAAAATAGTTATGAATCGGTTCCTATCCGCTGTGTTTTTGACAGTTTTTGCCGTTTTTGAAAGTTTTGCCCAAATCCAAAATCACGCCAAATGGTCGTTTGAAGTCCCCAAAAACCCCGTGAAAGTGGGCGACGTGGTGGAGGTCAAATTTAACGCCAAAATTGACCCAACGTGGCATTTGTACTCCACAGAGTTTGAAGTGAAAGAAGGTCCACAACCTACGGAGTTTACTTTTAAACCTAACTCTTCTTATGAACTGGTGGGCAAGCCCAAACCCGTCGGATTCCATAATTTTTATGAAGAAGTATGGGGGGGCAACACAAGCGTGGCCGAAGGCAAAGGCTCATTTATTCAAAAAGTAAAGATTTTGGAAGAAAACCCCCAAATTCCTGTCAGTATTGCATACCAAACTTGCCAAAACGATGGTCTCTGCACGATGGGCAATGTAGATTTGGTAGTGACAGGCTTCAAAATTACCAAAGTCACAGATTCACCCTCAGCAGCAACAAGTTCACAGTCAGCAGTAAACAGTAAACAGTCGGCAATCGGCAGTGAGCAGTCCACATTAGATACTAATCAGACAACCGTAAACAGTAAACAGGCAACCGTAAACAGCGACTCTCCAACAACCCAAACCCTTACCGAAACCCCCGAACCCGAAGAATCGCTTTGGAGTTTTTTATTGGCTTGTTTTTTGGGGGGCTTGGCTTCCATTTTTATGCCTTGTATTTATCCCATCATGCCCATGACGGTGAGCTATTTTACCAAACAAGAACACGGTACGAGCAAAGCACTGCTGTATGGGCTTTCGATTATTGCGATTTATACGGTATTGGGCTTTTTGGTGTCGCGCTTTGGGGGCGCACAGGCCGCCAACTTCATCAGTACGCATTGGCTTCCCAACGCCATTTTCTTCGTGGTTTTTGTGGCATTTGGGTTGTCGTTTTTGGGTTTGTTTGAAATCGTGCTTCCGAGTTCATTTGTCAACAACGTGGACCGTCAGGCCGACAAAGGGGGCTTGATGGGTATTTTCTTCATGGCCTTGACCCTCGTGGTGGTGTCGTTTTCGTGTACGGCACCGATCGCGGGTACGTTGCTCATTTTGGCCTCCAAAGGCTCCGAGGTGCTGCGCCCTGTGTTGGGTATGGCGTTTTTTGCGTTGCCGTTTGCAATTGTGTTCACGGGTTTGGCGATGTTCCCCAAATTTCTCAAAAGCCTACCCAAATCGGGCGGGTGGCTCAATGAGTTCAAGGTGGTTTTTGGGATTTTGGAGTTTGCGCTGGCGTTGAAGTTTTTGAGCAACATTGACTTGGCTTATCACTGGAACCTGCTCGACCGCGAGATTTTCTTGGCGATTTGGATTGTGTTGTTTTCATTGATTGGCTTTTATGTGTTGGGCAAGCTCCGCATGGACAAAGACACCCCGCTCAAAGGCATCAGTATTCCTCGTTTTTTGATTGCTTCGGCCACGTTTTCGTTTGTGGTGTATATGATTCCAGGGATGTTTGGCGCACCGCTGCGCTCGTTGTCGGGATGGCTTCCGCCCGAACAAACGCAAGACTTTTTCTTGTCAAATGCCGTAGGAAGCGGCGGTACAGTCACCCAATCAGCAACTTCTGATACGCGCAAGCCGCACCTACCGCACGGTTTGGAGGGCTTTTTTGACTATGACCAAGCGGTAGCCCAAGCCAAAGCAACTGGCAAGCCCGTTTTTATTGATTTTACGGGTTTCAATTGTGCCAACTGCCGCAAGATGGAAGCCAACGTGTGGCCCCAGGAGGAGGTGTTGAAGCGGCTCAAAAACGATTTTGTAATCGCATCGCTGTATGTGGATGACAAAACCGACCTTCCCGCCGAGCAACGTTACGTTTCGAGCTATGACCAACGTGAAAAAACGACGATAGGCGACAAAAACGCGGATTTTCAAATCACGAAATTCAACAACAACGCCCAACCGTTTTACTGCATCGTATCGCCCACGGGCGAGCTACTCACCAAGCCCGTCGGCTACACCAGTACCGAAGAATTTGTGGCGTTTTTGGACGGTGGATTGAAGAATTTTAAGCAGTAAGGCAGAAGTGCCAATTGTTAAAAAACACTAAATTCACACAACGGTAGTCTTCTTTTTGTAGTTTTGTTCATAAAATCTGATAAGTCAATGGAGATAAGAATCAATATCCCAAAAGATAGTAGCTTGGAAATTGCTTTGAAAAAAATGCTAAATGAAAAAAATGAAATTCATCAAGCGTTGAGTCAAGGTAATACTTCTGTCATTACTAAAAAAGGCCGTAAAATTGTTAGAGTTCCCCTATCCAATCACTGAAAACCCTGACGGGACGTATCATTTTACTTCAGATTTGGGCATCAAATATACGATTGCCTTATTTGATGCATCATTTCACTTCAATCACTTTGTCGTTCCAAATGGTTCAATCGTTGAGTTTAGTTTTGGGGCAGATAGCACACCTCAATTTGACCCAAGGATTACGACCACGATATTGGCTTTTCTATCCAATTTCTTCCAAAACTCTCAGAATGTACTCTTATATGTGTGCGATAGTTTAGACAGGAAACAGTTGACACGTAAAAGAATTTTTGAAAAATGGTTCTCAAGATTTCGTACTCCTTATTTAGAACAGTACGATTTCTCTTTTTTATTGGAGGATG
>JALOLW010000139.1 GCA_025455795.1 Spirosomataceae bacterium | reverse complement strand
AAAAAATCACTTCAACTTATTTAGCGGCATCAATTGCACCGCACAATTCGGCAAAAATTTCATCAATCACACCGATGCCATTGACCACCTTGAGTTTGCTTTGTTCGGCATAATAAGGCAGTACGTGGACGGTTTTTTGGAAATATTCATCAATGCGCTTGACGAGTTTTTCTTCGTCGTCATCGGCGCGGCCACTCACCTTTTTGCGCTCGGCAATACGGCGTTTGAGTTCGTCTTCGTTTACGTCCAATTGCAGTACCAGACTGATGGCCGAACCCTTGGAAACCAAGAATTTGTCCAACGCCTCGGCCTGTGCCACGGTGCGCGGGAAACCATCAAAAATGAAGCCTTTCGCGTCGGGGTTTTTGACGACTTCTTCTTCGAGCATATCAATCGTGATAGAGTCTGGCACTAAGATGCCGTTGTCCAAAAGTTCTTTCACGCGCTTGCCGAGGTCAGTCTGCTCCTTGATGTGCATCCGGAAGAGGTCGCCAGTGGAGATATGAACCAGTTGATATTCGTCAATGAGCTTGCTTGCTTGGGTGCCTTTTCCTGCACCGGGAGGGCCAAAAAGTACAATATTGAGCATGTTCGGGGAAATTAGTGTCGTCTTATGGTTGGTTTGAAAAACGCAAATTTACAATTATTGTCTTTCTTACAAAGTTTGGCTTGCTTTTATTTGCTCAACCAGTATAGACGACCTCCTACTTGATGCGAAACGTGGCGTTCATCCGATAGCTGTACTTGATTTTCTGGTATTCGAGGTCGCTCCCGCCAGCAGCAGGGGCGGCTTCGGCGGCCATCATGCGTACATTGTACTGAGCCTGATAAACAGGATAGTAGTTGCCTTCTTCCAATTCTTGAATTTCGAGGACCTCGCCCGTTTTTTCACCGATGGCTTCGAGCAGGTAGTTGGCTTTTTCTTTGGCCGCTTTCAAAGCGTTGATTTTGACTTGTTTCCGAAACTCCTCTTTTTTGGAGTGTTCCACCCGACTCATGCTCACGTATTCTACGCCACGGTCATCTACTTTGGCCATGAGGTCGTTGATATTGTGGACGTTGGTGAGTTTGAGTTGAAACTGTTTGGCGGCCAAAAAGTACTGTGGTTTTTTGCGACCTGTCCATTCGCGGTAGCCCGACACGCCGCTCACGGTGAGATTTTCTTTGGGCAACCCCGCCGCCTTGACTGCTTCGATGAGTTGTTTTTCAATGGTTTCGAGCGACACTTTGTCTTTCTGATTTTTTTCATCTCGGAAATACTCTTTGAGCGAAATCGAAAAATAGAGTTCGTCGGGAGTGACTTCCAGCTCGGCTGTGCCAGTAACAGCGATTTTTTTGATAGGGTCTTTTTCCACGGAGGTAGTTGTTTGGGCAAAAGCAGTGGCGGTCAAAAGAATCGCCAACAAAAATGCGGTTGTTTTCATTCTCAACAAGATTTTTGCCCTACTAACGAAAAAGCGTTGGCAAATGACATCAACGACTCAGAATCATTTTGACGGTTTTTTGGGTACGTCCTGTGGTAAGGCGGGCAAAATACGTGCCTTCGCTCAAAAATTGTCCGTTGAATTGTACTGAGTGATTGCCTGCTTCTTGCTTGCGAGCGTCTATGAGTACGCCCACGCGCGTGCCGCGAGCGTCATAGACGAGCAGCGAAACATCGGTGGCTTCAGACAGGCGATAGCGCAGATTGACGGTCTGATTGAATGGGTTGGGATACGCCTGTAAATCAATGCCTTCGGTAGAGGTCTGAGCGAGTGTCGGCTCGGCGACGGCTGTTTCTACTTTCTTTTCGGGGGTGGTTACGGTAGCCATTGTACTCGTCAGCACCGACGGACTGATAACGGGCGTGGGCGTACTTTCGTTGTGGAGTCTGTCCACGGCAGAGATGGCATAGCTGTACTGCAAACCCGCTTCAATACCTCGGTCTATGAGTGAAAAAGTAGTCGTATTGTCGTTTTTGGGAACAATCGCCCAGATGGAGCGGCTCGACTTTGTGTCCAACGCTTGTCGTGTGCTGCCCCGATATACCACAAAATACCTTGCTTTGTCGAGTTCGCTGTTGGCGGTGGAGGCATATTCCCACGCGATAGTGCTGCTGCCGTCTTCGTTGAGTTTGGCAGTGAGTCGTTGGGGCGGTGGTGGCGGGGTCATATCTTTCCAGGGCATAGCAGGAATCAGCGCGGGCGTGGTATAAAGTCGTTTTTCGAGCGAATCGCCCAAGCCGAGTGGGTTGTTTCTCAATGTTTTGGCACTAAAAAACGTACTTCCTTTGGCGTTGGGGTACGTCCGCAAAAGCCTGATTTGGTCGCCTATTTCTTGCGGTTTGCGCCAGTTGGCATCAGCATCTTCGTTGATTTTGTACGCACCGTGACCGACATAAAAATGCTTGCCAAACGAGTTTTGATTCCACCACGGCACCAGCACCGAAAAATTGGCGGCACTGTTGCCAATACTCCAATAGATTTGGGGTAAAACGTAGTCCACCCAGCCCTCCTGCGCCCAAGTGCGGGCGTCGGCGTAAACACCAGAATAACCCTCAAACCCACGGGTATCTGACCCTAACGACGAACTACTGCGGTTTTGCCAAATCCCAAACGGTGATACGCCAAACTTCACCCACGGTTTGGCCCGCCGAACACTATCGCTCACGGCTTTGATGAGCAGATTGACGTTGTCGCGGCGCCAGTCGGCGCGGTTGGTGATGCCTCGATTGTGGTTATTAAAAGTGGCGTTGTCGTTGAGCGTCAGGCCTGTTTGAGGATACGGATAAAAATAATCGTCAAAATGAATGCCGTCCACATCGTAGCGGCGCACCACGTCCATGACCACGCGCGCCACCCACGCCCTCACTTCGGGCAAGCCTGGGTCTAAAATGCGAAGCGTGCCGTAACTCAATATCGCTTCGGGATGCGTGCGAGACAGGTGGGTAGAGGCAATTGAAGCCGAGCGGGTGTCTGTCACGGCGCGGTAGGGGTTCATCCAAGCGTGTAGCTCGATATTGCGCTTGCGACATTCCTGAATGATAAAAGCCAGCGGGTCATAGCCTGGCGACTGCCCCTGCGTACCCGTGAGCCACTCCGACCAAGGTTCGAGGTTGCTTTGGTAAACGGCATCGCAAGCGTTACGAATCTGAAAAAAGACCGCGTTAAGTCCCTGACGTTGAGCCATGTCAAGATACGCAACCAACTCCGCCCGTTGCTGCTCGGCGGGGAGGTTTTTGGCAGAAGGCCAGTCCACATTGGCGACATTGGCTATCCACATTGCTCTAAATTCTTGCTTCGGTTGCGCAAAAAGAGTCGTACAAAAGAGGAAAAAGAAAATCGTCTTTATGAAAAATAGTAGGCGGTGTTTCACGAGTGTCTGAGATAAATATTTGCAAAAGTAACGCAAACAAATGGATGATTGGTACAACAAATTTCACAAATACAATGCCAACTTTGGCAAATTTATGCAGTAAGCACAAGTTTTTGGGTTAATTTTGCGACTCAACACCTATACTTTAAATTAACAAAAAACGGTTATGAAGCAGACGTATTTTACGGCAGGCCCCGCCGAGATGTATCCCACTTTTGAACGGCACTTGCAAGAAGCCGTGGCACAGCAATTGGGGTCTATTTCGCACCGTAGCCAAAAATTCAGGGATATTTACAAGTTTACGGTGGAGCAGTTGCGGACGTTGATGAACATTCCCGACTCACACGGAATTTTCTTTGCTGGCTCGGCCTCCGAAGTATGGGAGCGGATTTTGCTCAACTGCGTTGAACACGAGAGTTTTCATTTGGTCAATGGCTCATTTTCCACAAAGTTTTATGAGTATGCCGTGTCGCTTCGCAAGTTTGCTCATAGCTACGAAAAACCTTTCGGTGAGGGCTTTGACTACGGTGAAATACAAGTGCCAGAGTACGCCGAAGTAATTTGTGTGACCCAAAATGAAACCAGCTCGGGCGTGCAGATGCGCGAGCCTGACATCCATAAGCTCAAACGCAGCAACCTCAAAAAACTCATTGCGGTGGACATTGTGTCGTCGGCTCCGTACCCTGATTTAGATTTTGATGTTGTGGATACGGCCTTTTTCTCGGTCCAAAAATCCTTCGGACTGCCCGCGGGCTTGGGCGTGTGGATTGCCAACGACCGCTGCTTGACCAAGGCCGAGCGGCTACAAAAATACGAAGACAGCACCATCGGGGCGCATCACAACCTGCCCGCACTTTGGAAAAATTTCAAAAACTACGAAACCCCCGCCACCCCCAACGTTTTGGGGATTTATCTGTTGGGCAAAATCGCCGAAGACCTCAATACCATCGGCATCGAAACCGTCCGCAAGCAGACCGAGGAGAAGCACAAAGTATTGAGTAAGTACTTGGAAAACAGCCAAGTATTTAGCCACGCAGTAGCCGAGGAACGCCACCGCTCGCGTACTGTGGTGGTGGCCAATACCACCAAGCCGTCAGCCGAAGTGATAGCGGCCATCAAAAAAGCCAACATGGTGATAGGAAGTGGCTACGGTCCCGCCAAAGACACTCAAATTCGGATAGCCAACTTCCCAGCCGTGTCGTTGGAGCAAGTGGAGGCATTGATACAAGAAATGAAAAAACTGGAGGGATAGATTTAGCTACTTTCTCCGTTGGTTATTCTCATTTAGGCTCAAGCACATTTTTGATACGCTCCAAGCAATCTTGCAAGTGAAGTCGGCTCAGTCGGTCGGTGGTTTGGGGAATAGCAGCCGTGATTTGTGCTTTGAGCTCGACCAAATGCCCCCGTGCCAACGACAGAATATCGGATTTTTTGAGGTCAGTCGTAGGGCCTGTACCAAACCGAAACCCTGGCGCCGAAAACGAGAAAGCAATCGAAGGACTGTTGTTTCCAAACAATGACCCCATTTTTTCGACAAAGCCTTTTTGTAAATTTCGGCGATATTGGTCAATCGGTTTTTTGGAGGTCAATTCGCTCCAAATTCCCTTTCGTAGGTCTGTAAAAAGCTCGTCTATCGAGTACGATTTGGGGTCTTGACTGTTGATTTCGATAAGCCGCGCCATCCGATTCAAGTCCAAGAGGTTATTGAGCGTTGCGTCTTGAATACCTCTGATAGACTCTACGCCCGCGTCGGGGCGAATCTTGCTCAAGACCACGGGGTCAATCAGCCAAGTAGGCGTTTCAAAGAGCTGTTTGTTCAAAAACGCCACGGCATCTTTCTGCAAATTTCTCGGAGTAGGTTCATAGACTACGCCGCCTTCATCGGTGGTTTTTGGGGTTTCTTTGATACCACCCACGTACTTGGTCACGTGGCCCATGTAGCGTCTAAACTGCCCTACGGTTTCGGTATAAACCTCCGCCAATTTGTCGTAATCTTCACCATTTTCTGCCGTCCATTTGGGCAAGTTGGGTACGATACGTTGAAGGTTTTTGATGCCGTAAGTGCTGGCTATCATGGCGTTGTCGCCCACGTCTTCGCTTTGAGAGCGGGGGTCGTAGAAGTTGGTTTCGGTGCCAAACCATATCCTTGGATTTTCTTTCAATCGCTGCTGATAGAGTTGATTGAGGGCTTTTTTGTCATCTTCGGCACTGCTGCTATGGAAGTTTTTGTAGCCCCATTCGATGGCCCACACGTCGTAGTCGCCTATGCGCGGGAAGAAATCCGTGACTCCGTCTTCGGGTTGGGCTACGTAGTTGAAACGGGCGTAGTCCATGATAGATGCCGTGTGGCCGTTTTTGTCGGTAAACATTTTATTGCGGAGCATTTCGACGGGCGTGAGGTTACTTGAGCCGAAATTGTGCCGAAGCCCAAGTGTATGTCCTACCTCATGCGACGAAACAAACCGTACCAACTGCCCCATTAGTTCGGGGTCAAACTTGGGTTTTTGCGCCCGTTGGTCCACCGCACCCGCCTGAATCAAGTACCATTTGTAGAGCAGTAACATCACGTTGTGGTACCAGCCGATGTGGCTTTCCAAAATCTCGCCCGTGCGTGGGTCGTGGATGTTGGGGCCGTAAGCGTTTTGGATGTTGGAAGCAAAATACCGAATAAACGAGTAACGAGCGTCGTTGGGGCTGATGTTGCTGTCAGCAGGCGTGAGTTCTTTGCCCATGATGGCGTTTTTCCAACCTGCCTTTTCAAAGGCTTTTTGCCAGTCGTTTACGCCCAAAATCAAATATTTTCGCCACTGCTCAGGCGTAGCAGGGTCTATGTAAAACACAATGGGTTTTTTGGGTTCAATGAGTTCGCCGCGTTTTTGTTTTTCTTCGTCTTCTTTGTTTTTGGGTTCGAGCCGCCATCTTACCGCGATAACTTCTTCCTCGGCGCGTTGGGAGTTTTCGCCATAGACCATATAGCCGTTGGCAAAATACCCTACCCTCGAATCAAAATACCGTTTCCGCATGGGTACTGTGGGGAGCAGCAGCATGGAGGTGTTGATTTCCATCGTTACTGCGCCCGCGTTTGAAGCGGCAGGAAGCGTGGTGGTAGGGGCTGTAGGCAGGCCGCTTATCGAAGGTGCGGCGGGCAATGCCGAGAAAGTCTTGATGACGGTGATTTCGGTATTGATTGGGAAAGTCTTAATGCCCTGAATATAAGAGCGGTCGGCGGCAGGAGCGGCCAAGCGGTAGGCGGTTTTGGCCGACGGTGGCAGCGACACGATTTGGTTGTCGCCTTTGAAAAAATCGGTTACTTCTACCACTACGCCCGTATCTTTTCGAGCAGCTTTGATGTCGAACGCAAACGCGATAGGCTCGACGTTGGAGTTTCTGACCGCTTGCGACATGGGCTTGGTACTATCAGGGCTGACGTTGATGTACAGCGGTACACGAATAAAGACCTTGTTTTCAGGTCCTTTTTCAAAGCGAATCACTTGACGGTTGGCCAGCTCGCCCCCGTAGCCCGCGCCCGTGGGGGCTTGTGATATGCGCGTCACGGCCATGATTTCTTTGCCAAAAAGCGAGTCAGCAATTTCAAAGTAGTATTTGTCTTCGACTTGGTGCGTCGTCAGCAATCCTTTTTGGGTTTTTGCCTTTGCAGTAATGACCTCTTTGTAAGGTTTAGGCCCCGTTTTGGGGGTTGAAGCGGGCGCAGGAGTAGATGCCGCGACTGGTGCAACGGGCGTAGTGGCTGTTTTTTTATCGTCTTTTTTTTGGGCCAAGGCCAGAGATGAACACACCAACAGCGATAAAGCAAGGGTTTGAAGTTTCATAGTTTAGGTTTGAAAGGGAAATAATTTGGTAAAATTGGGGTAGTTTTTGGTAAAAAATAAGCCCTCAAAATCTGTATTTCTTGAGAACCTGTACTCCATTTGCGTTGAAACATATTGGTAAAAATGTCCATACTGTTCATAAAATCAACTGCAATATATCTCAATTTGTGTTATTTTGCGTTTTTATTAGCCAACTCATTTCGTCTTTGTTTTGTTTTTATGAACCCCAAAACTCTCGCTTCTACCACGCGCTTTTATCGTAAGCTGCACCGTTGGGTGGCTATTCCATTGCTACTTTTTATGTTGATGATGGGGATTACAGGCTTGCTTTTGGGTTGGAAAAAACAAACAGAACTGCTCCCCAAAACCGAAAAAGGTCAGAGTAATCATAGTGCTGATTGGGTCAAAATTGATAGCATTCAGTACATTGCCCAGCGCTACGCTACCGATGTACTCAAAGCCCCCGCCGACATAGACCGCATTGACATTCGTCCGCAGAAAGGTGTTGCCAAACTTGTGTTTGTGCATCACTTCACCGAGTTGCAGATTGACTGTCAAACGGGCAAAATCTTGAGTGTCAGCACCCGAAAGTCGGATATTATTGAAAAAATACACGACGGGTCGTTGCTTGATTTTTGGGTAGGTACGTCCAACGACGCCATCAAACTCACTTATACCAGCATCATTGGCGCAGGGCTTATCCTGCTCTCTATCAGCGGGTTTTGGCTTTGGTACAATCCGATTAGGATTCGCAACAACAAACTAACTTGACATGAAATCTTGGACGCTTATTTTTTTTATGATGTTGTGGTTCGGTAAAGCCAACGCCCAAGCGCGGGTAGAAAGCGGGGCATACAATACCCTGCTCAAAACGCTGCTGTCACATTCTGTACCCGAAATCGGGGTCAAAGAAGCAGTCATTGCCCAAGCGGTGTTTGTAGATGCCCGCGAGCAACGCGAGTATGAGGTCAGTCACCTCCAAAACGCCCTGTGGGTGGGCTACGATCGTTTGGACTTGACACCTCTCCAAAAACTCCCTAAAAATCAGCCGATTGTGGTGTATTGCTCGGTGGGCTATCGGAGTGAGAAAGTAACCGAAAAACTCATCAAACAGGGCTTCACCAACGTCAAAAACCTTTACGGTGGTATCTTTGAATGGAAAAACCAAGGACAGGCCGTTGTCAACGCCCAAGGCACTACCGAGCAAGTCCACGCTTACAGCAAAACCTGGGGTGTATGGCTCAAAAAGGGGAAGAAAGTGTATGAGTAGTTAATACAGTCTATTTTCACACTTTTGCAGAAAATTTTATGTTCAGTGACAGCTCGTTTGGTAGTGGTTAACTTGCTTTTAAGGAAATTGCGATTTGCTTTTTTTGTAGGATGGATTTACGCCATTGGCGGTTGCCATCCAGCAAGGACACGATCAGGTGGTTGTTGCACTTTCATCAACATCCAATGCACAGCTGACATCTTCGTCGTCGTCTTTACAGGCTGCGCCGAGTGGTGTCTCATCGCGTTTACCGCCTTTGCACGGCGCCGCCAAGCGAGATGATGTCGAACTGGCGTCATCACTGTTACAAAGAGCCAAGGTTTGCTATTCAGTATTCTGCTTGGAACTGGAAAAAACGTGCCAGTTCATTGGAGACCGTGACAGTTTGACTGGTGACAGTTGTGTCAATGTTCACGTCACGTTGCGTTACGTGTGATTC
>JALOLW010000138.1 GCA_025455795.1 Spirosomataceae bacterium | reverse complement strand
TCAATACCAAGGCAATATTGTACTGCCCGTAGTGCCTTCGTTGATTACGCCCAACAACCTCGGCTACTTGCAGTTTGGAGCGGGGGCATTGGCCAGCGCAGGTACTTATGCTGCCGCAGGAGCTACCGTAGGTGGTCAAGTCGCCCAGTCTTTTTTCCCAAGTGTCCTCTCTCCTACTTACTATGACGCGCAAACGGGGGAAGTACTGGCCAAAGTCAACTTTGGAGTACAAAATGGCTTGCCAGTAGCTGCACTCGACCCAAATGTGCCTAACAAATTGGGACGGTATTTGCTGGCCACGGCTCCGTTGAATATGTTCAATCAGGTAACTGACAATATCGCTGCCCTCAATTTCAACAAAGAAGCTGGTAAGCACTCGCTCACTTTTGGAGGTTATTATTCAAGCACCCGCATCAACACGCAGTGGTTTGTAGATGGTGTTTTGAGCACGTTGGGGGCCAATCCTCGCGCCGTGCGCGTAGAGTTTCCCGCACCACGCACTGCTCCCGCGGCAGTACAAGCCGTACCCGCGCTCAATGCGGCTTTTGGAGGTCTCTACGGCACAGGCAACTACCAAGCCACCGACCGCAACGGCATGGTACTACACAGTGGATTGGCTTATACCGTCACTCAAAATACTTCCAATTTGGCCGCCGTTTATTTCAACGATGTATGGAAAGCTACCGACAAACTGACGCTCGACATTGGTCTTCGCTATGAAAACGTCCGCCAAACAGGTCAAAAAGAAGGGTGGCAAGGGGGAACTGCCGTCGGAGGTCTCGGCGGCGTGGACCGCAACCCGTTCACTACTTACGATCTCGGCTCGCGTGTTTACAATGGCCGCGTGTTTGAGTATGACAAATCTTACGATGCCCAAGGCAACGTGACCAATGCCGACGCTTCGGGCGACGGTGAGGGTTTTAGTTTCAGTTATTTGTCATGGTCATTGGGCGGTAACTACAAACTCTCTGACAAATCTTCGATGTACTTGCGCGTTTCGCGCGGCAACAAAGCCCCCGAATTGGATTACTACGCCAACAACTTCGTGAATATTCCGTTGGACAAAAAAGGCGCTATCGAAACCGTAACCCAAGCCGAGTTGGGCTACAAAGTGTCGTCCAAAAAAGCATCACTGTTTTTGACGGGTTTCTATAGCTATCTCGACAACGCCCTCTTGCAGTTGTTTATCTCCAACGGTGCGGCCAGCTTCTTCACCGACCCGACTTTTAATGCCACGCGCTCAGTAGGGCTTGAAATCGAAACGGTGCTGAATCCTACCAACAAGTTCACTATTCGAAGCCACGCTACTATTCAAAGTGCTACTTACGCTCGTTTGATGTACCAACAAACGGCTGGTTCGGTCAATTCTGCCGACTTTTTTATGGAAGATTTTTCGGGCAACAAAGTCAAAGATGTACCCGCCGTGATTTTGGACTTTACGCCCAGCTATCGTATTGGCAAGTTTACGCCTTACCTCAACTACCGCTGGATGAGCGAGCGTCAGGGCAATCGCCGCAACAGTGTTACGCTGCCTGCCTACGGTGTAGTAGGATTGGGTGTCACGGGCGACCTCACCTCCAAACTTTCGTTGGCAGTACAAGCATCCAACGTACTCAACAATGCGGGTATTTTGCTCTACGGTGGTTATGGCTTGCAAGGTACTACTGGCGAGGATTTGGCGGTAGGTGGCGTAAAACGCCCCAACGGAACGGTACTACCCAACACCGATATTACCCAACTCAACGCCCTCAATTCACCCGTTTTTGCCCTATTTTGCCACGTATGATAACGGCTACCCTGACGTATCGTTTCTAATTTTGAAACCCCGCAAGGACTCAGTACCTTGCGGGGCTTTCTCAATCATTCATTTACATCCCATGAAAAAGATTTTTTTTATCACTCTCTTTGGCTTACTTGGCTCAGTAGCCATGGCCCAAACCACGCCCGACAGCACGGCTTTGAAAGAATACGCTGGGGTCTATAAGTTTTCGGAAACTTTCACTCAATGCACCGTGGTCTATAAAAACGGGGCGATTTGGGCCGAAGTAGATGAAAACGGACAGAACAAACTCTTGCCCCAAAAAGACGCTGACAAGTTTCAGTCCACCAGTTCGTATGGCACGGTTTTTACGTTTCGTCGCAATGCCAACAAAGTCATAACCAGCGTCAAACTCGAATTGATGGGACAAGAAATCATCGCCGAAAAAGCAAAGCCGTAAGTTGCTGCCTGCTACTTCATCATCTCACGCAGGTGCGACGTGACAGCATCGGCAAAACCGTCGAGCAGGGTCAAGTCAATGTCCCAAAGCGTACGGTCGCTCAAAATACTTTTGACCAACGTATCCACCGTGGCAGGGGTTACACCCTGCCATTTTTCGTGGAAATAGGCGGCTTTTACGTCATTGATAAGATAAAAATCATCGCCACGCTGTCCGAAATACTGGTCGTTTTGGTGTTTTACGGCCTTCATGAACAGCAAATACGCCGCGAAAGCTTTGGCAAACAAAGGCGGAACTTTTCCAAACTTTTGATAATACCGCTGGATAGTAGGCACGTTGCGGGCGTTGTTTTTGGAAGTTTGGTGTAGCGTAATCCCAATGAGTTTTTGTTGGATAAAAGGGTTTCGATAACGGTTCAAAATGTCCCCCGCAAAAGCCTTTAACTCTTCCTGTTGGTCTTCAAAAGGCAACGTAGGTAAGATTTCTTCATACACGACATTTTCGTAAAAAGCCTTCATGTCGGCATCATTCATACACTGAAAGGTGGTATCAAAACCCGACAAATAACCCAGCGGTGCGGCGGCACTGTGGCTACCGTTGAGAATACGGAGTTTGCGCTCGCGGTAGTACGAAATATCCTCATCCACGATGACATTTTCGTGTACTTGCTCAAACGACAAGATTTTCTTGACGCGCTCATCGCCCTCAATCGCCCACAACAAGTAGGGTTCGGCCACGGTCAGTAGTGCGTCTTCATAGCCCAGCTTGGCTTCCAAAGCTGCTTGCGTAGCAGCATCGGGCTTGCCGGGTACGATTCTGTCCACGAGCGAGTTACAAAACTTGACGTGGTATTTGAGCCACTTGTTAAACAGCTTACCGAGTTCGTTGTAAGCCGAAAGTTTCTCCACGCACTCGCGGAGTTTGAGGCCGTTGTCGGTGATAAGTTCGGTAGGAACTACGATAAGTCCCTTGTCTTTTTTGCCACCGTAAGTGCGAAACCGCTCGTACAAAAACGCCGTCAGTTTGCCTGGAAACGACTGCGGCGGGCTTTGAAAAATATTCTCCTCCACGTATTCAATCCCCACTTCGGTGGTGTTGGAAAGAATCACTTCCAAGTGCGGGTTGCGCGCCACTTGCAGCACCGACTGCCAATTGTCTTGCGCCGATAGTACCCGACTGATAGCACTCACCGTGGTAGCTTCGTCTATGGTTTGGCCGTCGTTGTCCACGCCCCGCACGCATACCGTATAAAGCCCGTCTTGGGCGGCGAAGTCGTCGGCAGAGCCTGCGGTGGACTTGACCACTACGATGCGCCCGTTGAAAATATGTTGCTTGTTGGCTTTGTCAATCAAATAATCACAAAGACCGCGCAAAAGTACACCCGTGCCAAATTGCAACACTTTTACGGGCAAATCAAAGGTATAAGCAGTGTCTGAATCAACGACTTGTTTGGTAAGCTGTGGCATGGTTTAAAAACGAATTGAGAAATTGAGTGGATGAAAAAATGAATAGACAAACCTAACGAAATATTGAATACCGAAAAAGAATATGGGACAGCAAAATAGCGATGATTTGGGCGGTAGATTCGTTTAATTTGTTTTTCTACCGTTCCTTTGCATTTTCAAAGACCAAAGTTGCCCCAAATCAATGCCCAACTATATTTTGTACGACGACGCCTCGGTGCGTACCAACTTACTACCGCTTACTTTTACCCGTCCCGTGGCCGACATTCGTTGTGGGATTTGGACGCTTGCCGAAAAATGGGCGCATTTTCTCGGCACCAAACCGTCTTTCTTGACCGAACCTTATCTTCAAACCAAATTCCCACTTATCACCACCGACGACAATCTGTTTTTGAACGGAGCTGTCTGTGCTACTGCTTCGCTCGTTGAGGCGGCTCAATCGCTCGCGCTTGGGCAGGCACTGGTGTGTGAGCAAGGCGTGGTAGCGTACCGCGCCATGTACGAGGTGGTACATCCTGCTACCGAACTCAAAACTGTCCGATTTGAACAACCCGTCACGATGATACGTCATCTGTGGGATATTTACACCGAAAACGGAGCCCTAATCAAAGCCGATTTTGCCGAGCTGACTATCAATAGGACGAACATTGGCCTCCAAGACCCTAATACTTGCGCTTACGCTTCGGAGCAGATTTTTGTGGAAGAAGGCGCGAAAATCCGCGCGGCGGTGCTCAATGCCGAAAACGGCCCGATTTACATTGGCCGCAATGCCACCGTCAGCGAAGGCTCGGTAGTGATGGGGCCGTTTGCTTTGTGCGAAGGCTCAACGGTCAACTGGGGCGGAAAAATGCGCATGAATACCACCGTGGGTCCACACTGCAAAGTAGGCGGCGAAGTGAGCAATTCAGTGATTTTTGGCTATTCCAACAAAGCACACGACGGGTTTTTGGGTAATTCTGTCTTGGGTGAATGGTGCAATTTGGGAGCAAATACCAACAATTCCAACCTCAAAAACGACTACACCAACGTCAAACTTTACAACTACGGGCAGCAGGCGTTGGAAGACACCGGGCGGCTGTTTTGTGGCCTTTTTGTGGGCGATTTTACCAAAGTAGGCATCAGCACAATGTTCAATACTGGCACGGTCGTCGGGGTCAATGCCAACGTCTTTGGCGCAGGTTTTCAGCCGAAGCACGTGCCGTCGTTTACGTGGGGAGGAGCCGCCGAAGGTTTTACCGAATACCGCATCGAAAAAGCCATCCAAGTAGTCCGCGAAACCATCAGCCGACGCGGGCAATCCTTTGGCGAAACCGAAGAAGACATCTTGCGGAGAATATTTGACCTGACGAGACTTTAAAAACCTAACCTCGTAGCAAAAGTATGAAGCGTTTATTGGTGGTATTGGCCTTAATTTGGTTTGCAAAATGGTCTTTTGCCCAAACCGACAGCGTACGCATAGAGGGAAAAATCGAAAACCTCACGCTGCGCCAGTACCGCAAAGCCTCAGAAGTGACAGTAGCGCGCGTCAATGCGCTTAGGGCTGACGAGGAAATAGTGCGCACTGCCACACTCAACGCCGACGGGAGTTTCGCGCTGACCATGCCGCTGATTTATCCCCAAGAAGAATGTTTTTTGCAGTATGACAACCTCAAAATACCATTTTTGGTCTCCAATGGCACGGTCAAAGTAGTAATTGATGCTGACTCGCTCGGCAAAAGTCGCCTGCCATTCCGCTTCGACGGCCTCCATGCCACCGCCAACAACCTCCACGCGCTGTACGAGGTCAAACTTGTCCAAAGCAACATTACCTCTCAAAAAACAAAACCCTCAACGACTCCCACCGAAAAGTGGCTCATCCTCACCGACGAGCGCGACAAAAAGTGGAATGTTTATCGTAATTTCATAGTCCAACACCCTACCAATGAAACACTTGACGCATGGGTCAGACAGTCGCTTTGGTCGCAAGTAAAGGCGCAGTATTATGCGTTTTTGACCACACCCGCCCCCCGCGCTATTCCTGCGGAATTAACGGACAGCCTTCAACTCGACACCACCCAACTGCTGACTTTTGCCAAAGCTGATTTTTTGCGGCAATTTTCCCAATATGCCTTGAAATCAGTGCCTGCACTACCTCAAAAGTCGCTTTCAGTGGCTGTGTTTTCAAAGCTTATTTTGCGCTATGTGTCTGATATAGACTCCAATCGTCGTGAGCAGTTGAAAGCGTTTGTGGCAGGGCAATCCGCCAAAGTGAGCGATTTGAATTGGATGAACAAATTGATAGGAAACAAAGACACTTTGATACAACAATTGTCTGATTTTGAATTGTTTATCAAGCAATTAGCGACCGTTTACGACGAATCCACACTTGATTATCTTAAGACAGCACTTTACGTAGAGGGTATTGCTCAAATGCCCATGAAAACCTTGACTTTTTGGTTCAATCACATACGGCCAGACATCAAAAATCTACGCTATGGTCGCTCTTTGGACGAAATATACCGCTTTGAAAACCGAGATTCGGTAATGATTGCCGAAGCCATGCCTTTTGCACAGCTTACAGGACCCACCAACGATTGGCTCAAAATAGAAGCCTTACCCAACTTGTTTTTGGCAAAACACACCAACGCGACGGGAGTGAATATTTGGCTAAAAATCAGACAAATGCGCCCTGAAAATCCAACTTACGTAGTGTTTTGGTCCAATGATCAGTATGGCCGGCGATTGCTGAAAGAAATGAATCATCTAAAAAAACAACTGCCCAAACTCAACTACCTTTTTATATGCGATGCGTTTTCGGACGAGACAATATGGATAGAAACCGTGATTAAAAGCAAGGTGGAGGGCATACATCTCAAACTCACCGACGCCGAACAGAACGACTTTTTTGTGAACGAATGGTCTATCAAGCAAGTGCCTCACGCCGTACTGTTTGACGCTACAGGCAAGCTCATCAAGCGCAATGCCCCCCTGCCGTTTGACGCTGAGGGCTGGACTAAAATTTGGGATAAAGTGGTGTCCAAGTAAATACAGGCGTTTTTTTAGCGGTGCGGGTTACGCATTTTACCCCACGTTTTAGCGGTTTTGTCGGTCGGAATGGGCGGTTCATCAAATTTATTTTGGGAAGTGCAACCTTCAGATGCACATTTGCATCATAAAGGCGGAAGCAAAAAGTAGATTTCCAAATTTTGTCAAAACCCATACAGCCATTCATCCTTGAAAATTACCATTTAACAAAATTTAACAAGAAACAAGGTACTTTGTATTGCATAATACCATCCAAAACACATATCTTTGTATCATCAATCAGCCAGAAAACAAAAGATTCACAAAAACAACAACCTTTTAACTCTTACAGTCATGAAAGCTATCATCTTTTCCGCTGCGTTGTGTTTGGTAAGTTCAGCCGCTTTTTCCATCGGTCGTCCTCACAATGTATTTGCTACGCACCGTGCCATTGTGGAGCGGGCAGAAGCAAAGCAGCCCAAAAAGGTGAACATCCCGAATCCGTCGGATTTGTCTCAAAAAACCCAAAACGGTTTGGAAAACGCTCGTCGGACTGCTGTATCAATGGTAGGAGGTTTGGTCAGAGTTTTTACAAAATTTATCAATTGATTTAGTTAGGGTTTAGGGACACAAACAGGCGCGGCTCATTTGGGTCGCGCTTGTTTTTTGTTAGTCTATGAGCAAAACCCGCTGCGCTTTGGCGGGTGGTGCTACCAACCAATACCAGCCTGCGGAGGCGGTAAATTGAAGTAAAAAATCATCGTCGTTCTGTCGTTGCCAACGCAGCGGCACGGTCTGCCCACTTTGAGAAAAAGCCTGTAAATCATCAGGTTGTACGCCTTTAAGTCTTACTTTAACGGCTTGAGCGGGCGCAGGATTGCCAAAAACCCACATCTGCGGGCGGTTGGTTTCGACATTGACAGCAATGGTCTTAGAATACATAAACGTCCCGTCACGGTCGGTTTGGCGAAGGCGGTAGTAATTGATGCCAGGCAGTGGCTTCTCGTCGGTGAAAACGTAGCGACTGCGCTCGCGGGTATCGCCCGTGGCAGGAAGGCGATGCAGAGCCAAAAACTCTTTCAAGTCACTGCTGCGCTGTACTTCAAAATGACTGGCGTTGCGCTCCCAAGCGGTTTCCCAATTGATTTGTACTTGATTGTCAAAGTGTTGTCCTTTGAAATATGTGATTTCGACGGGCAGAGGTAGCAGCGACACCGAGCCGTTGAGGCGGATATTGTCCAACCGAAGCGTGCCAGCCGAGGCGGCAGCGGCGTAGCCATAAATCCTGAATTTCACTTCATTCTCAACGTTGTTGTAATTGAGTAAAACGCTTTGCCCACTAAAACTCGTACCCACTCCACCCGTAGCGATATTGCCCCCAAAATTATCTCTGCTACTACGAACAGCATATTGGGTAGGCCCTGAATCAGAGCGATTTATATCAAAAGAAAGCGACAAAATGGAACAGATATAGTTTTGGGGCGAAACCGAAAACTCGGCGTAATCGCCCGTACTCTGCCCGCCCGTAGGCCAAAACTGCAAGCTGACGGCATTGCCTGGGTAGCCCGCTACTGTCACGCCCGCCGTACCAAGCGACGATGCCGACACATTGGGGTTGTCGCTGCTACCGCCCGTATTGCCGTCAAAATTCCAAGATGCCGTAAAGTTGGATTGAGCTTGTGTCTGTGTAACCAATAGTACCAAACCAATGCCCCAAAGCACTCGTTTCATCAGGTAGAGGGTTTAAACGAGTACGAAGATAGAGTAATTTGTAAATTATTCAAAAGCAATACTTTACAAATTATAGAGTGCGACATAACCTGTTAGACTCAAATTCGACAACTTTTAGGAAAGTTGTCGAATTTGAGTCTATATAAGAGCGCATTTAGGAGAAGCGTTGTTAGGCAAACTCAGAGCCTTCGTCTTGAAGGTACTGCCCAATATTGAAGGTAAGACCGTCGAGAATTTCGATGGGTTTATGCCAGTCTATGATTTGCCAGTTTTCGTCTTTGGTGGCAACCAACACTTTTTTGCTAAACGAAGTAATCCAAATCACTTTTTCAACGCCAAAATCAAGCAATTTGTTGATTTTGAGGTGCATATAACCGTTTTCATTACCCCAGTCTTCTACGTCGGCATCTATATCTATCTCAATTTGGATTTTGGGCGGTACAGCAAAATAGTTTTTGTTGGCCGCTTTGACGGGAAAAACACTGTTTTCATAAATCACAATATCACCTGAAAGATTATTACGACGATTGATGTGCAGTCCTGCTTCGTTGGTAAGTATATGATATTTTTTTTCGTCTAAACCACGAAACAATATTCTTAGCAAATGCTGAATCATAAAAACTTGTAAACTGCTTGCGCCCATAACTTCTCCGATGGTTTTAGTTCCTGTCAATACTTCTTTGTAGCCGTGGTAATAGACGGGTTTGCCGTCCATGATTTCATAGACCAAAGCCTTCGGAATTTTCTTGGCCGAAATGCGTGGAGCAGGTTTATAGGGACTTTTATGCGCTACCATCGTCATGATTTTTAGTCAAATTTACAGTTTTTTGGCTTCGTTCCAATACGCATCCATTTCAGCCAGTGTCATTTGATGAAGTTGCTTGCCATCGGCGCGTGACTGACTTTCGAGGTAGTTGAAACGTTTGATAAACTTCTTGTTGGTACGCTCCAGTGCCGTCTCAGGATTGAGGTCAATAAAGCGGGCGTAATTGACCAGCGAAAACAGCAAATCGCCAAACTCGCCTTCGGCTTTTTCTTTGTCCATGAGGCTGTTGTCTTCGGCGTTGAAGTGCGCTTTAAACTCCTGCATTTCTTCTTCTACTTTCTCCCAGACTTGCTGTTTTTCCTCCCAGTCAAATCCTGCCCCACGGGCTTTTTCTTGGATTCGCATGGCCTTCACGAGCGCGGGCAGCGACTGCGGCACACCACCCAACACCGACTTTTTACCGTCGCCTTCTTTGAGTTTGATTTGTTCCCAATTTTGTTTTACTTGTTCTTCGGTATCAGCTTGTACGTCGCCGTAGATGTGCGGGTGGCGGGTAATCAATTTCTCACAAATCCCGTGCAATACACTCGTGATGTCAAAATCGCCCGTTTCGGAGCCGATTTTGGCATAAAAGACCATATGCAACAAGAGGTCGCCGAGTTCTTTTTTGATTTCGGGCAGGTCATTTTCCAAAATCGCGTCCGAAAGCTCGTAAGTTTCTTCGATGGTGAGATGGCGCAGGCTTTGGAGGGTTTGCTTTTTATCCCACGGGCATTGGGCGCGGAGGTCGTCCATGATGGTAAGCAGACGGTCAAACGCCAAAAGCTGTTCAACGCGGGCGGGGGAGAGGTGGGAGAGGGATGTTTGTATCATAAAAACGTTTATGCAAGTAGCCAGTGACTATATTTACTCACTCGTGGCACGACTGGTACGACCTCGCTTCTTATGAGGCTATGCGCCTTAGTCGTGCCACGAGTCCCGTAAAATAACCATGCTTTTTTTACCAAAGGTAGTAAAAATGTGTTTTTCATTTAGATTTGTAGCCGAAAACTAAACCCGATTATGAGCGAAGAACCGCTGGACGACTACGACCGCCTTATTCTCAAACAACTCGAACGCGACGCCCGCAAAGCCTACTCGGCCATTGCCGACGCCCTCAACATCTCCAACACGATGGTGCATCAGCGCGTGGGCAAACTCAAGCGCATTGGGGTACTCAAAGGCAGCACTGTACTACTCAATGAGCGTAAACTCGGCTACGAATGGGGAGCATTTACGGGGATTACGCTCAAAGAGGACTCAGACTCCGAAAAAATCATCGAAGCCCTTCGCGCCATCCCCGAAGTCACGGAATGTTACTACATTACGGGCAAATACACGCTTTATATCCGCATCGTAGCGCGGAGCAACGAGCATATGCGGCGGGTACTTTACGAAAAAATAGACCACATACCAGGCGTTCTCAAAACCGAATCGCTCATTGACTTCGGGGCCGCCTTCAAACGCAACGTACCCATCGAAGAATAAAGACTGGATTCACTCATTCATCATTGACCCATTCACGCATTGACCACCTGGCTCGGCATAGACATCGGTACGACCAACGTAAAAGCAATCGCACTCAACGACGCA
>JALOLW010000137.1 GCA_025455795.1 Spirosomataceae bacterium | reverse complement strand
TTGAAGATGGTGACAAACATGGTTAAAAATTGATGAATAATGAGGCTAAAACGACGACAAAGGTACGCAAATTGTTTGGTTCTCCGAGTGGTCAGCGGGAGACTGATGACAACTACGCACATCAAAAAAATAAAAACATAAACTTTACTCACTCGTGGCACGACTGATACGGATTCGCTGCCAATGAAGCTCTAAGCCTCAACTTTACTCACTCGTGGCACGACTGATACGGATTCGCTGCCAATGAAGCTCTAAGCCTCAGTCGTGCCACGAGTCTCGTACGTTAGCAACGACGGACAATGAAAAATAAAAACCTCAATTTTGTATTTTTCGTTGTATTTTTGAGCGTTATCCAAACACAGCCCATTTTATGTCACGTCACAGCCTGTCTTTCGCGCTTTTTGCGCTCGTTACCAGTTTTTTCGCCTTTCGTTTTGAAGACGATTTCCTTCAAAAAATAGGGATTCAACTTGACCGCTATCAGCGACAAACACCCCACGAAAAAGTGTATCTGCACCTCGACCGCCCCTACTACACGGCGGGCGAAACGCTCTGGATGAAAGCCTACGTTGTTTTTGCCACCGACCTCCAGCCCGACACCCTGAGTCGTGTGTTGTACGTGGATTTGGTGCATAAACAGCAGGGCAAACTCATCGTTTCCAAAAAACTAAAAATCCAAAATGGACTCGCTTACGGCGACATCACTCTGGGGGATTCGTTGGTCGCAGGAGATTATCAACTACGGGCTTACACGCACTTTATGCGCAACTTCTCCGAGGAGTTTTTTTTCCGCCGCGACTTGCGGATTTTGCGTACCGATACCGCGCCCAAAACCTTGCCCAATGTCGAAGATGTTGATTTTCAGTTGTTTCCTGAGGGTGGTCAATTGGTAGAAAACATCGAAAGCCGCATTGCCTTCAAAGCCGTCAATCCGTTGAGCCAAGGCGTAAAGGTAGAGGGATTTGTGCTAAACCAAGCCAACGATACCATTGTAGGGTTTACGGACGAACACCTCGGCATGGGGTCGTTCAATTTCAAGCCCGAACCCGCCCAGCAATACCGCGTCCAAATCAAAAAGCCCAACGGTCAGTTTGCGGTGCTGCCGTTTCCCAAAGTGGAATCACAAGGGTTTGTGTTGATGGTGGACAATCTCTCCAACAAAGAAAACGTGCGGATTTTTGTCCGAAACAATCTTCCCACCACCACTACCCCCGAGGAAATAGCCTTAGTGGCTCATAATCAAGGGGTAGTAAGCTACGCCGCCAAAACTCCCGCCACCAAAAAATCCATGTTGTTCAGTATTCCGCGCAGTAAAATGGGCGACGGGATTTCGTGCCTGACGCTCTTTGATGCCAAAGGCCGTCCTTTGTGTGAGCGGCTGGTGTTTGTCAATGCCCAAAAACCGCTTGATATTCAAATCACCGCCAACAAGAACAGCTACGCACCGCGTGAGAAAGTAGAAGTAGAAATCAACGTCAAAGATGCCGAAGGCAAGCCCGTGGCGGGGAGTTTTTCGCTGGCCGCTACCGACGTTGGGCAGGTATTGGAAAGTCCTCAAGCCCAAACCATCGTATCTTATCTGCGAATGGAAGGCGATTTGAGGGGGTATATCGAACAACCAATGGGCTATTTTGACCCCAAAAATACCAACGCCCCGCGCCAAATGGACGTGCTGCTGATGACGCAGGGCTGGCGGCGTTTTGAGTGGAAAGAGGTCCTGCGTGACACCCCCACCGACATCCAATACATGATAGAGCAAGGCATTTCTATGACGGGCAAAGTGCTGCGCCCCAACGGCAAAGCCCCAGGCAAGGTCAAACTGACGTTTATGCTTCGCCAACGCGACAGCGCGCAGGTGTTTTTGATGGGCGAGAGCATCGAAACGGGCGAATTTGCGGCCTACAACATAGACGTCAAAGACACGGTACAAGTGCTGATTCAAGCCTCCAACAACAAAGGGAATCGCAATTTTGCGGTCAATCTTGACCCTTATTTGGCCGCGCCTGTCACACTGACCAAAGTGCCTTTCAATCCGATGCAGTTTGATAGTCAGTTGCTTGCCGAGTACCTCAAACGCGCCAAAGAATACTTAGACATCGAACGGCGGATTAGAGAAAGCCGCGAAAAACTCTTGCAAGAGGTGGTCATCAAAGGCAAGCGCGAGGAGCTATTTCCTGACTCCCGACGCGCACTTTATACCAGCCCGAGCAACACCCTCAAATTTGACGATACCAATACGGCAGGTGCCATGACGATTTTTGACGTGATTCAGTCGCGTATCCCGGGCGTGCAGGTGTCGGGTAGCGGTATGGACAGAACCGTACAAATCCGTGGAGCGGCCAATTTTAGCGGGGTGGTTGAGCCTACGTTTGTATTGGATGGCAACATCGTTTCCAAAGACGCCATTATGACCATTCCGCCTTTTGATGTCGAGGCCGTGGACGTACTCAAAGGCGCAGAAGCCTCAATTTATGGTAGTCAGGGCGCGGGGGGCGTGATTGCGGTTTTGACCAAACGCGGCAATCCCAACTATGATTTTGGCAGCGAAAAAGCCGAAGGGACGCTCGTAACGAAGATTTTGGGGTACAGTTCCACGCGCGAGTTTTACGCGCCTCGTTACGATAAACCCATTCCCGAACACGTGCGTCCTGATTTTAGGGCGACACTCCACTGGGCGCACTCACTCCAAACCGACAGCACGGGCCGCGCCAAAACGTCGTTTTTTGCCTCTGACGCCAAAACCGACCTCCAACTATCATTGGAAGGCATGAGTCAAACGGGGATTGTGGGCGCGGGGAGCAAGCGCGTCAAAGTGCAGTAGAAGTGGAATTGTCTTATATTTGAGTCAAAATTGAAGCGCTTATGAGCAAATTCACCGATTGGAACTTACAGAGACTCAACAAGAGATTTGGCCTCAAACGCCTTCCTACTTCTGAGTTGTTGGAAGAATGGCTTACCACCCACGCCGAGCTGACCGACATTGATGTGTTGATATTGGAAGAACTACGCCAAAAACTCGTCATTAGCATTGATTATTACAACGAGCAAGAATTGGTGATGAAAGTCATCAGTCCCATCTTAAATCGGGTGATGTTTGATGGTGAGACATTTACGGGCTTTTCAGAACGACCTATCAGTGCGGTGATAGATGGCGAAACTCTCTACGGGCTTCCCGATTTGTTGATTGCACACGGGACTCAAGAACCCGAAACACCCTATTTTTGCCTACACGAATACAAACGCGGCATCGAATCAAGTGGCGACCCCGTAGGACAGTGCTTGGCAGCTATGCTTGTAGCGCAAGCACTCAACGACTTGCATCTTCCTATTTATGGGTGTTCGGTTGTTGGAAAAGATTGGCGTTTTATTGTTTTGACTGGCAATGAATACGCCGTTAGCAATTCCTACATCACTACGCAACAAGACGAAATATTGGCGATTGTACGTATTTTGAAAGTCCTCAAAGCCAAAATTGAAAAAATAGAAGCGGGGCTTTGACGATGAATACATCAATGCCAATAAAATCCAGCCTCCCAATACTTTCTACGTTGCCCAAAACGTTTACAGCACATCAAACACCATCAAACTCCCCTTCAACAACATGGCAAAAATCCTTTGGGCCGACGACGAAATTGATTTACTCAAACCGCACATCTTATTTTTGACAGCCAAAGGCTACGACATTACCCCCGTCAATAGTGGCTCTGATGCTTTGGATCAAGTAGAACAAGACCGCTACGACGTGGTGTTTTTGGACGAAAATATGCCAGGCTTGACGGGCCTCGAGACCCTCGCTCAAATCAAACAACTGCGCCCTAATCTGCCCGTGGTGATGATTACCAAAAGCGAAGAGGAGCGCATCATGGAGGAGGCCATCGGTTCCAAAATCGCCGACTATCTCATCAAGCCGCTTAACCCCAACCAAATCTTACTTTCGGTCAAAAAAATACTCGACAACAAGCGATTGGTGAGCGAAAAAACCAATCACAGCTACATGCAGGAGTTTCGTCAGTTGGCCATGCAGTACCAAGACCGTATCGGCCACGTGGAGTGGGTGGAGCTTTACAAAAAACTGATTTACTGGGAGTTGGAACTGGAAAGTAGCCAAGACAAAAGCATGGAGGAGGTCTTTGCCACCCAAAAAGAGGAAGCCAATGCCAATTTTTGTAAGTTTATCATGGACAACTACGAAGATTGGCTCAACGACCCCGCCGCCGACAAGCCCATTCTTTCGCATCAGTTGATGAAGCGGAAAGTAGTGCCGCTTATGAAGCAGACCGAGCCTTTGTTTTTTATATTAATTGACAATTTTCGCTACGACCAGTGGAAAATGGTCGAGCCACTCCTGACCGATTTGTTTGCGATAGAAGAAGAAAGTTCCTACTACTCCATCCTACCCACCACGACGAGTTTTGCCCGCAATGCGATTTTTGCGGGACTAATGCCCAACGAAATCGAACGGCAGTACCCGCAGTGGTGGGTCAATGACGAAAACACCCCCGAAGGCGAAGAAGGTCTCAACAAACACGAGGAAGATTTGCTCCGCAAGCAGTTTGAACGTAATCGGATGCAGGTGCGGTTTTCGTACCACAAAATTATCAATCAAAACCACGGTAAGTCGCTGATAGACAATCTCCCTAATCTTTGGAAGAACCATCTCAACGTCATCGTCTATAACTTCGTGGATATGCTCTCACACGCCCGCACCGACATGATGATGATCAAGGAGTTGGCCCCCGACGAGGCGGCTTATCGCTCCATTACGAAGTCGTGGTTTCAGCACTCGCCTATTTTTGAATTGATTCAAAAAATCGCCGAGAAAAAAGGGCGCATCGTCATCACAACTGACCACGGTATGACGCGCGTCAAGAAGCCCGTCAAAATCGTGGGCTACCGCGAAACCAACACCAATTTGCGCTACAAGCAGGGAAAAAATTTGGGTTTTGACGAAAACCACCTCTACGTTTGCCGCCGTCCAGAAAGGCTGCATTTACCCAAACTAAATGTCTCCACGGCGTATGTATTTACGTTGGAAGATTACTTTTTTGCGTATCCCAACAACTACAACCAGTACGTCAATATGTACCGCGACACTTTCCAACACGGCGGTGTTTCGATTGAGGAGATGATTGTGCCGTTTATTTTTATGAAGGCCAAGTAAGTCTCGTGCGTTGCAAACGCACTCCTTGTGGGTTCGCGTTTCAAGCGCAAACCAGCGTTTTCAAAAGAGAAATGTTTCGTCGGGTTTGGGTGGATGTCTGTTGATAAGCAGCATCCACTTGAACTCTCGCTCACTGACCTCATCTACCTTTGTTTTGCCAAATATCGTGTCTTGCCCATCTATCGAAAGTCGTAAATAAACGTCTTTACCGCGCTCAATGGGCATATAAAAAGGGATGTCTTTGAGAAGAAATCCCAGACTGTCTTGTACAGTTTCGAGTAAAACATATTTGCCGCTGCTGATTCTGATTGGTTTGCTACCCGCAGGCATGGGCGTAATCGTTTCCGTAGAGCGCATTGAAGGCATGCGAGTATTGTAAATATGGATTTTGGCGGTTTGTCCCCAACTCAAAACACCCGACAATATGACTGCCAAAAGCACAAAGAAAAAGGGTTTTGTTTTCATGGATGCGTTGTTTATAGCATTTTAAACCCTGTGTACCAAACAAATGTTTTCAGAGACGGGATTGATTTTGGGGATTTTCTCTCTAATATTGTGCCTCACTTAAATTCACTTCTAAAAACTATGAAAAAAGTATTTTTGACCCTTTGTGTGATGGGGGTGTTGTTTGTTTCTCATTCAGTTTCGGCGCAGGATGCAACGGCAGCGGCTACTACCGTTTCGGATACGACGGCTTTGAAAGAGTATGCTGGTAAGTACAAGTTTGAAGGATTGCCTTTTGATTACATTTATTTTTCACTCAAAGACGGTGTATTAAACATTCAAGCAGGCGACCAAGGCGGACCGATGACGCAAGACAAAGCCACGCCCGAAAAATTTGAAGCGGCTGAAGGCCAAGCCAAAATCGCTTTTGTGCGCGATGACAACAAGAAAGTTGCCAAAGTCACGATAGATTATCAAGGGATGCTTTTGGAAGGCAAAAAAGAGGATTAATAGAATCGTTTTGATTCATCATTGCCTAAATGCTAAAATACCGCAATGCAGTGTTTTGAAAGTTATTTTTTTGTATTTTGAACCGCCAAGGCGCGAAATCGCTATATTTTAGTATTCATTTTCTTAGCGTCCTTGTGTCTTGGCGGTAAAATTACAAGTAGAACAAAATTTGTAAAACAAGGCATTTATCCATTTTTGCATTTCTGCAATTTAGCATTTACGCATTTCTGCATTTACTCACTCACGTTCAATATTCTCTACGTCCAAATATAAGAATTGGCGTTTTGATGGCCGTAGGCAAAGTCTTCTTGGTCAAAAAACGTAGGATTGCAGATAAACGCACGGAGCTGACCACGGATGATTTCGTGCGTAAAAAGCTCGTCGGCGCAGGTATAAATGGGCGTTTGGGCTTTGACCAATTTCTCGGCGGCAGTGCGCGTAAGTGCGTAGGCGTGGGTACAGTCGTGCAGACCCGCGCGACGGAGATTTTGAGAAAAAGCTTTCGGATATAAATTGGGGACTTGGGTGGGCGTAAGCCAATCAAACTGCCCAAAACTCGCCAAAAATTGATAAAACTTCGTTTTCCACCAATGTTTGGGCTGAATGTCTTCGTTTTGCAAAAACCCCAAATACACCAATTCCCAATCAGAAGGAAGCTGCGATAGCGTGGCGGGAAGTTGGGTGAGGGTCTCTACATTGGGGACAACATCATCTTCAAAAACCAGCACTTTTTCTAAGTTGTGGTCGAGCATGTACTGGTAAATATTGCGGTGCGACCACGAGCAAGCCACTTCTCCCGCCAATAACTTACGGATGCCGTATCGGTTGTATTGGAGGGCTTTGGCTTCGTCGTAAATTCCTTCTGCGATGACTTCTTCAATGCTGAAATCTTGCTTATCCACCGCCCAAAAAATCTCGTAATTGAGTCCTTTGAGGTGCGTTTGAAGGGCTTGTTGGCGGTCGGTAGCGCGGCGAAGCGACACCACAAAGATTTTGTCAAAATAATCGTTAAGGTACTGATAAGGAGTGGGTTGCGTCATTTATTTTTCTTCGTAGTAATACCCAAAAATAATCCCCATTTCGTCTTCGCTTGTCAGGCCAAACTTCACGGTTTTGGTGGTGGTATTGTTGTAAGTGATTTCAGACGTAAGCCCCTCGCCTTTGTTGAATACCAGCGGCGTTGGAAAGTCTTTGATGAGCGGGTTTTCCCAATCGGTGCTTTCATAGACAACCTGGCCGTTTCGTGGCCCGCCGTTGATTTTAATGACAAATTTCTCGCCCAACTTGTGTACGTGGGAGGTCAGCATCAAGACCGTCGTTTTGGTGTTGAACGTAAACGATTTGGTGAGGGTCGTGCGTTGATTGGGGGGAAGCGTGATGTTGGTGTTGCCTAAGTCCAAGGCTTTCAGCACATTGACTACCTTTGATTTGGGTATGGTGTAAAGATTGGCATACACTTCGCCCGTGGTGGGAGTGGTGGTTTTATTGACGTTGTGGGCGTTCAGGTCAAACGTTTCACCTGCGGGAATCAGCAGGGCAGTGCCTTCGGGGAGTTTGTAATCGTAATAAGAAGTCTGAGTACCCGCCCAAAAGACGTGGTTGGACATACTCGCCACGGTCAGGATATTGAGACTACCGTCGGGATTGCGGAGGTCACGCACTTGGTTGAGGGCGGGCATGAAAGCGGCTTTGGGGTCGCGGTAGCTGTACAAAATGAAGTGGTGACTGCCAGGGCGCATTTTGATTTCGATACGATTGACGTACATATCGGTGCTGTTGCCAATGGCCTGACGCTGAAAAAGCTCACGCTCAAAATTGGGCTGAATCGTAAACGGGGCCAACTTCATTTGGATACCCTCGCCTACTTTGGGAAGTTCCAAGGGCGTAAATGCGACGTCAAAACTCGGGGTTTTGTCGTTGAGGAGGGCGGTGTCGGCTACGCTGCCCGTTTTGGGCGCACCTGCTTCTATCCACCGCCGCACAAACTCAATCTGCCCTTTGAAAAGCGGCTTGCCACCAAGCGGCATCGGATTGCCGTAGCTTTTGCCCGAGTGGTGAGCGGCCCCGTCCCAACTGAGTTTGTGAAAAAGCAAACTTTGGAGCGAAGCAAAAGGAATGACTCGTTTGAGTTTGTCATCAATGGCGTTTTGATTCTTAGGGTCGGCATTGACCAGATAGGCGTAAGATTTGTCGGCGGTAAGCACCAATCCATGCTGCCGAAAAGAGCCATCTTGCTCCGAAGCGTGACAACCCACGGTAGCACAAGTGGGCGTGAAGATTCGGTCTTGTATCAACTGAAACGTGGCAATTTCGGCGGGCTTTTCTACCGTCGTGTTTTTGTTGCAGGCATTGAGCAGCAGTAGGAGGCTACCTGCGATTAAAATAGCTATTGGTAATTTTTGACCCTTCATTGTATTGGTTTATTTGCCTGTTTGACTATTCTAAGATGTTAAGGTTTAAACGCTTGTCATTCATTTTTAGTGCCATTTTTTACAAAGCAATGCTAAATCGTTTTCCCAATTCTTCCAACGATTGCACCACGGGGTCGAGTAGGTCAATACCATCTTGGGTGCGTTGGGCTTCCATGACGCGCTCAGGGTCGCCGGGGATAATGACCTGATGGCCTTCGATGGCCTTGGCGGCCCGAAAGCGTCGAATCCAGTTGTCCATGTTGGCCTTAAACTCGTCGGCGGGACGGAAGCCATCCACGCGCATGGCACCAAAAAAATGCCCTGTGCCTTTGCCCACACCTTCTTGGGCGGCCATAAAACCCGCCGTGGCAAAGGGTGGCACCCACGGACCGTAATTGGCCCCCGACAGTACCCCCGAAAAAATATCTACAATCGCCCCCAAGCCGTAGCCTTTGTGGCTACCATGCTCGCGGTCGGAGCCAAGGGGGAGAAGCGCGCCCCCGTTTTTGACGGCATTGGAGTCGGTAGTG
>JALOLW010000555.1 GCA_025455795.1 Spirosomataceae bacterium | reverse complement strand
AGCATGTTGTAAGTTTCTATGACGGCATCAATATCCTCCAAGTGAATCCCTACGGCTACGCGCATGAGCAAGTGCTGCGGGCGTTCGGCGATTTTACCGTCCAATTTGAGCAAATACGATTTTTCGAGGGTTTTGTAGCCAAAATAATCGTAGCCATAATCGCGGTCGTAAATGATGGTCGAATCCAGCAGCGCGGCGTGTTTGCGAATCACCTCGTAGGCTTCTTTGGAAAGCAGTGCCGCGTTTTCGCCCGTTTTGGGGTCTTCGTAAGTGTAAAGCAGCTTCATCGTAGCCGAAAACGACTTCAACGTGTTTTTGTGCAAGTTCGAAATTGCAATCCGTGCGGCCAAAATCCCGTAGTCGGGGTGTTTGGTCGTCATAGAAGCGGCAGTTTCGGCGGCCAACACATCCAACTGCGCCGTGGTGACACCGTCGAAAATACCCGAAACCACCTTTTTGGCGACTTCGATGGGTTGAATATATGCGCTATCCAAGCCGTAGCACAATTTTTCGATACGAGAAGTGATTTTGTCAAATTTGACCGATTCACGGCGGCCATCGCGCTTTACTACGTACATTATATTATAGGGAGTTTTGGGATTATGGAGGTAAAATAATTGATTGCTATGATTGACAAAAAAACAAAAAATGATGCCGTTGATTGCTCACCGACATCACGTAGCGCCTCGTATTGGCACTACAAAAATAAGCCTTTTTCGCTCTATTTTCCAAGGGCATTTTTTACTTATTTGAAAAGTATAATCGTTGAGAGATGTTAAGGAATTGTTAACGAATTTACCCTTAGCAGGTTACGAAACTGTTATGAATTTGACAACGTTGGAAAGTTACAATCAAAAAAGAACGAATGTCAAAATGATTAGTAAGAGTACTGGGGCGTGGAGTTTTTTTACAGTAAAGTCTTTACAATATTAAAAAAAGGGTATAATAAAAACAACAAAAATTTCAACTTTTTATCAAGCGGTCAAAACTAAAAGACATAATCAAATCGCCACACTGGAAGGACTTCTTTTTCTAAAAACTCATTCTTCTCTTTGGGTAATTCTACAAAGCCTTGCGTATCAACGAGATTGGCAAAATCACCCGAGCCGTGGCCTGTGATAGGCTTGGCCATCATCGTGGCGCCGTCTTGGTAAAGCTGCACTTGGAGAAAGTAAGTGAGGGGTGAAGTATAGACATAACTATGGCTGAGTGCGGCATACACAAAATCCATCGGGGCAAGACCCAACGACTGCCGTAGCCACGGAATAAAGTACCGCCGCGCGCACAAAAAAGACGACACGGGATTGCCGGGCAGGGCAAACACCATTTTGTTGGCTTTCCGTCCAAACCAAAATGGTTTGCCTGGCTGCTGACTTACTTTGTGAAAAAGCCGCTGCACTCCTGCCAACGAAAGTGCCTGTGGAATAAAGTCTTTTTTGCCTTGCGACACCCCGCCGCACAAAATCAACACGTCGTTTGCTGTCAATGCGGCCTCAATCGTGGCTTGGGTCGTGGTGAGCTCGTCGGGAATGTGGATAAAAGTGGCTTCAATGCCATAAAACCGCAACAACGCCGCGATACAGTGGACGTTGGAACTGCGAATTTGGTGAGGTAGCGGGTCTTGATGCACCGCCACAAGTTCATCGCCCGAAGTGATAATCACCACTTTGGGGAGTTTTTTGACTTCTACCGTGACCGCACCCACACTGGCCGCAACGGCGATTTCGGGTGGCCCTATCACCGTGTTGGTGGCAATAATGGTTTTACCCGCTGTACGGTCTTCGCCCTGAAAATGAACGTTTTGGTTGGCGCGTACCTGCGCTTGTACGTTTGCAATGCCGTTTTCGAGGCGGAGGTCTTCGTATTTGATGATGGTGTCAGTGCCTACGGGCAGTGCTGCGCCCGTCATCACTTCAATGCAAGCGTTGGGGTTTTGGAGTGTATGCCGCGTATCGCCAGCCGTTTGGGTACTTTCGATGACAAAAGCGCGGTGGCCAGCGGCGTAGCTTTCCCAACGGATAGCGATACCGTCCATCGTCACGCGGTCGAAGGGCGGGAAGTCGCGGTCGGCGAGGAGTGGCGCGGCCAATACGCGACGGAGCGATTGCCCAAAAGGGACAGCTTCGTTCCCAAAATCAAGGGTGTTTTCTAAAATGATGCGGGTAGCTTCGGCAACGGGCGTGAGTTCCATAAAAAGGGTGGGGAGATTGGAGTGGCAAAGATACGCGGCAGCCCTCAGAAATAGATAGATTTTGTTACTTTTGCGGTTGAAAAACGGAGAAAGGGCACGGAGAAAGGGCGAACGGAGAAAGGAACAGAGGGAGCGTGGAATCAATTTTTGAAATACAACCCCGTAAGATTTGAACGCACAAATCTGACTAAATAACCTCCCCTTTGGGGTGGGGGGCTATATTATGGAATCAGTAGCAGTTTATTGCGGCTCCAATGCGGGTAAACGTCCCGAGTATTTGGCTTTGGCCACTGAAGTAGGCGCGGCGATTGCCCGCCGTGGTATCAATCTTGTCTATGGCGGGGGAAACCTCGGCCTCATGCGGGCTGTAGCCGATGCCGTACTCGCCAACGGCCAACAGGTCACGGGTATTATTCCCAATTTTTTGGCCGAACTCGAAGTGGCTCACCAAAACCTCACCGAGATTGAGTTTGTGGACACTATGCACGAGCGCAAAGCCAAGATGGTACTGCTTTCGGATGGTG
>JALOLW010000136.1 GCA_025455795.1 Spirosomataceae bacterium | reverse complement strand
AATTCTGCGCTACATCCACCACAATATCCTGATACACCACGTTTTTGTCGGCGATTTGTTGGGAGAGGCTGATGCCGCGTCCTTCGAGGGCTTTTTTGAAATCGGTCGGCATGACTTTGACAAACTGCCCAAAATACGCTTCCAAGTCTTGAAGCATCATAAAAGCCACGTTGCTCGTGGTGTATTGGAAATGCTTTTCGATAAACTCCCGCAAGATTTGTTTGTCTTCGTCGGTAAGGGCTTCGAGTTGGACCATTTCGCGGTTTACTTTGGTGGCAAACGTACCGTTTTTGTCCCACACGTAAGCCACGCCGCCGCTCATTCCTGCGGCAAAATTGCGGCCTACTTCGCCCAAAATCACGGCGACACCGCCCGTCATGTATTCGAGGCCGTGGTCGCCCACGCCTTCTACGATGACTTTTGCGCCTGAGTTACGCACGCAAAAACGCTCACCCGCCATCCCGCGTATGTACGCTTCGCCCGCCGTAGCTCCATAAAAGGCCACGTTGCCGATGATGATGTTTTCTTCGGGTTTGAAAGTAGCCTCGCGGTCGGGATACACGATGAGCTCGGCACCGCACAGCCCTTTGCCGAAGTAATCGTTGGCATCGCCTTCGAGTTCGAGACGAATGCCGTTGGTATTGAACGCCCCAAAACTCTGCCCAGCCGTACCTCTAAACTTGAAGTGAATCGTGCCTTTGGGAAGACCCGCCCCTGCGTATTTTTTGGAGATTTCGTTGGAGAGCATGTTGCCCACCGAGCGATTCAAGTTGTTGATAGTAAATTCTTTATAAACTTCTTCTTTGTCGTCAATCGCGCTTTGGGCGGCTTCAATCAGTTTCCAATCAATCACCTCAGCGATGCCGTGGTCTTGTTCTTCTTGTTTGAACTGTGCCACGTTGATGCCCATATCTTCTTTGAATAAAATGGCGTTGAAATCCACCGACTTGTATTTCCAATGTTTCAAATCGTCGCGCATTTCGAGGTACTGCACCTGGCCTACCATTTCGTTGATGCTGCGGAAGCCCAATTGCGCCATGATTTCGCGCAATTCTTGGGCCATGTACGTAAACATATTGACGACGTGTTCGGGTTTGCCCGTAAACATCGCGCGGAGTTCTTTGCGCTGAGTAGCTACACCTACGGGACAAGTATTGAGGTGGCATTTGCGCATCATAATACAGCCCGTAGCGACCAACGCCGCCGTGGCTACCCCAAACTCTTCAGCCCCGAGCAGTGCCGCTATGGCCAAGTCGCGGCCTGTACGCATCTGACCGTCGGTTTGAATCGTGACCCGTCCACGGAGTTTGTTTTTGACGAGGGTTTGGTGGGTTTCGGCCAAGCCCAATTCCCACGGCAAACCTGCGTGGCGAATCGAACTCAACGGCGACGCGCCCGTACCTCCGTCGTGGCCCGAAATCAAGATGTGGTCGGCGTGGGCTTTGGCTACGCCCGTGGCCACTGTGCCTACCCCCGCTTCCGACACGAGCTTGACGCTGATGCGGGCGGCGCGGTTGGCGTTTTTGAGGTCAAAAATCAACTGCGCCAAATCCTCAATCGAATAAATATCGTGGTGGGGTGGGGGAGAAATCAAGCCCACGCCTGGCGTAGAGTGGCGCGTGCGCCCAATCCAATCATCTACTTTGTGACCCGGCAACTGCCCGCCTTCGCCAGGCTTGGCCCCTTGCGCCATTTTGATTTGAAGTTCTTGGGCACTGCTGAGGTAGTGGCTCGTTACGCCAAAACGCCCCGAAGCCACTTGCTTGATGGCCGACGACATAAAATCGCCGTTGGGCAGACGCTCGTACCGAATCTCGTCTTCGCCGCCCTCGCCAGAGTTGGACTTGCCGCCGATGCGGTTCATGGCGATAGCGAGTGTGGTGTGGGCTTCCCACGAAATCGAACCAAACGACATGGCACCCGTCGCAAAACGCTTGAAAATGCTCTCCACCGATTCTACTTCTTCGAGCGGAATCGGATTGCCTTTTTTGAAGCGCATCAATCCGCGCAGGGTGAGGGCTTTTTGGGTTTGGTCGTCTATGAGTTTGGAAAACTGTTTGAAAACTTTGTAGCCTTCGTCGCCCCCTTTACGGGTGGACTGTTGGAGCAAGTGAATCGTTTGGGGGTTGAAAATGTGGGCTTCGCCGCGCTGTTTCCATTGGTAAAAACCACCCACTTCCAAATGTTGGTGGGCGACTGGTTTGGGGGGGTAGGCTACCTTGTGGCGAATCAACGCTTCGCGCGCGATTTCGTCCAATCCCATGCCACCAATACGCGAAATAGTACCCGTGAAATATTGGTCCACCACCTCTTTGTTCAATCCCAAGCATTCAAAAATCTGCGCTCCTTGGTAAGATTGCAAGGTCGAAATGCCCATTTTAGAGAAGATTTTGAGCAACTCTTTATTGACAGCCTTGACGTAGTTGTAGTACAATTTTTCGTCCTTGAACTCTCCATTAATTAAGCCTTTTTTGTTCATATAGGCAATACTCTCAAAGGCCATGTATGGACAAACACCCGCCGCGCCGTAGCCAATGAGCGTCGCAAAATGGTGAGTTTCATAGACATCACCTGCTTCTACCAAAAGGCCCACTTTTCCGCGCACACCTTTACGAATCAGGTGATGGTGTACGGCTGCCGTAGCAAGCAACGATGGAATGGGGGCGTGGTCGGAGTCAATGGCGCGGTCGGAGAGGATGAGGATTTCAAAGCCGTCTTCAATCGCATCTTCGGCGTATATACATATCCGCTCTAAGGCTCTTTTCAATGCCACACCGCCTTGGTCGGCGCGGAAATAGGTATTGATGGTTTTGGCTTGGAAGCCTTCTTTGTCCACCCAACGGAGCTTGTCAAATTCCTCGACGGTCAAAACTGGTTGGTCAAGCTCAATCTGACGGCAGTGATTGGGTGACTCGGTGAGGAGGTTTTCGCCTGCGCCTACAAACGAGATAAGCGACATAATCGAACGCTCTCGGATGGAGTCAATGGGCGGGTTGGTGACTTGGGCAAAAAGCTGTTTGAAATAATGCGATAAATGCTGACTCTGGTCTGATAATACCGCCAAAGGAACATCAGTACCCATCGAACCTACCGCTTCCATGCCTGTTTCGGCCATCGGCCCGAGTACCATACGCAGGTCTTCGGACGTAAATCCGAAAGCGATTTGCCTTTTCAGAAGTTTATGCTCGGGGTATTGACCGAAGGGGCGGGGAGAGGGTTCGAGTTCGGCGATTTTGATTTTATGTTCGTTGAGCCATTCTTGGTAGGGCTGGCGGGAGCAAATGTCGGCTTTGAGTTCGTCGTCGGGAATGATGCGGCCTTGCTCCATGTCCACCACAAACATTTTGCCTGCTTGCAAGCGGCCTTTGCTCACTACTTTGGCGGGGTCTATGTCCAGCACACCCGCCTCAGATGCCATGATGACGGTGTCGTCGTTGAGTACCCAATAGCGCGACGGACGGAGACCATTGCGGTCGAGGGTTGCCCCGATGATGCGACCGTCGGTAAACGAAATAGAGGCAGGACCGTCCCAAGGTTCTTGAAACGAGGCGTGAAATTCGTAAAACGCCTTGCGTTGAGGGTCCATTTGGTCGTTGCCGTCCCATGCTTCGGGGATAAGCATCATCATCACGTGGGGCAGCGACCGGCCAGAGAGATGCAGCAGTTCGATGGCATTGTCCAAGTGGGCAGTGTCGGAGTTGCTTGAGCCGCAGATGGGCAAAATCATCTCCATTTCCTCTTTGGTAAAATGCTCCGAGAAAAACGATTTTTCGGCGGCCCGAATCCAGTTCACGTTGCCACGCACGGTGTTGATTTCACCGTTGTGGGCAATATACCGAAACGGCTGGGCCAGTTTCCAAGCAGGAAACGTATTGGTCGAAAAACGTGAGTGAATAATGGCAAACGCCGACTGCACCGCTTCGTTGTGCAAATCGGGAAAATAGTAGCTCAACTGATTGGTGGTGAGCTGTCCTTTATAGGAGATAGTACGGCAGGAAAGCGACGAAAAATAGAAATTACGTTTGGCGCCCGTCACGGTGTTGCGTACCATGCGCGTAGCGTACTGGCGCAACACATACAGGCGACGCTCAAAGGCAATGTCTGTCGTAATATTATCGGGACGCTTGATAAATACTTGTTCAATAGAAGGCTCCGAACCCGACGACATCTCGCCGAGGCTGTCGTTTTGGGTAGGTACGACGCGGTAGCCAAGCAGCTCCATCCCCAACTTCTTAATCTTGCGGTTGAGTACATCGCGGCACGCTTCTCGTATGGCTTCATCTTTTGGAAAAAACACCATTCCGACGGCATAATCACCGGCTTCGGGGAGACGGATGCGGGGGCTTTGGTCAAAACACTCTTCAACTAAAAATTCGTGGGGGATCTGTAACAAAATACCCGCGCCGTCGCCACTGTTGGGGTCGCAACCACAGGCGCCACGGTGGTCCATGCGCTCGAGCATCGTGATGGCATCGGCAACTATTTGGTGAGATTTGCGGCCTTTCATGTTGGCACGAAAGCCAATACCACAGGCATCGTGTTCGAACTCGGGGCGGTAAAGCCCCTGTTGAGAAGGTTCAGACATGGTTTTGTTGTACTTTTAGGTAGGTATTTTATGCAAACGGATTGCAAGTTATACAAAAATATATTTGGCACAACAACGATTTTGCCAAATTTTATGACTGAAAATAAAATTTATCAAGAAGTTCTTAAATATTCTTGAAATCTTACAATTTTTCTAAAAATGAACGGAAAATTATGTTTTTGCCAAAAGATTACAGGCAAACATTCCCACCATGCTACGCTTACGCATCTGTTCGTAGCGATGATTTTCGGATGACCAAGTTGGTTTTTAAGACGTTGGTGATAGAGGCAGGGCTGTCTTTGGGGTTTCTGATGAGGTTGATGAGCAACTCCGCCGCCGAGCGGCCCATCTCAAAAGCGGGCTGCGCCACCGAGCTTAGGGGCGGGTTGAGCAAGGCCGCAATGGGCAGGTTGGAAAACCCCACCAAAGCCACGTCTTCGGGCATCGAAAGCCCCGCCTCGCTGATGGCCGCGTGGCAGCCAATGGCGATGTTGTCGCTGCCCGCAAATATCCCGTCGGGGCGTGGAGACTGATTGAGCAGTTGGCGGGTCACGACGAGGCCATTGTTGGTGTTGTAAGGCGACGGTACAATAAAACGCTCGTCTATCACCCTGCCGTAGTCAAGCATAGCGGCGCGGTAGCCGTGCAAGCGGCGGCGACTGATAAGCATATGGCTTGGCCCGGACACGTGTGCGATGCGCTCACACCCCTGCTTGATGAGGTGTTCGGTGGCTTTGTATGCTCCCTCAAAATCATCCACCGACACTTTATGGGTGTCTATTTCGTCACAAATACGGTCGAAAAACACAATCGGAAACCCGCGCTCATGCAAGGTTTTGAAGTGGGTATAGTCTTGGGTATTGCTCGCTACGGCCACAAGGAGGCCGTCTTTTCGGCGGGTATAGATATGCTTCACGTTCAACACCTCGCGCTCATAGTCGTCGTGGCTTTGGTAGATCACCACGTGGAAGCCCTGCGCAAAGGCCACATCTTCGATGCCCGCAATCACCATCGCAAAAAACGGATTGGCAATGTCTGGCACTATCACGCCGAGGTCGTTGCTTTGGCTATTCAACAGGCTCAATGCCACGGGGTTGGGGTTGTAGTCGAGGCGTTGGGCCACCTCCAAAACCCGCTTTTTGGTTTCGATGCCTATCTCGCTGCTGTCGCGCAATGCCCGCGACACGGTAGATTTGGACAAGCCCAGCTCCTTCGCTATGTCTTTGATGGTGATGCTCTTCATTTGACTGGTTTATTGGAATAGTTATATTTTTATTCCAATGGTTTGTAATAGTTCTTCCATTGTAAAAATACGGGCAATTTGGCTATTTTACTATTTTTTAGTCAAAAAGTTACATAAATCAAGGTTTGCGCAAACGGTTTCGGGAACGGTTGCGTAAATTTTTGCAAAAATTCCCTCAACAACTTTTTGAAGTTCTATTTTTTGCTCCTAAATTAATAGAAAAATAGCCCCTGTCTTTCCTGATACCTAATTCAATTTTTCTTGATTTTGTACAAACCTAAATTCTTGACAAACATGAGCCTTGACTTTAACCAAACCGCGATTCGCAAAAACAACTTGACCATCGAGTCACTTTTTCGTAACATCATCGAAAAAGACGATTACCCCTCATTTTGTGCTTTGTTCAAGAAATACTACACCCCTTTGTGTTATTATTCCATCAAGACCGTGGGTGACAAGCAAATCGCCGAGGAAGTGGTGTCGGATGTTTTTATGAAATTGTGGAAAAATCGTAGCCGTATTCAGGTCAATTCGTCGTATGATTCGTACTTGTATCGTTCGGTCAAAAACCACAGCATTGATTATTTGCGGAGTAGTTTGCACGAAAAAATCATCAAAGAACCCATCACCGATTTTCACCGTGACAATTTTTACGAATCGGAATCTATGACCAGCCCCGGAGAGTTTGACGAGACGCTGTCGCGCGTTGAGCAGGCCATTGCACAGTTGCCCAAACGTTGTCAGTTGGTGTTCAAACTCAACCGCCTCGAAGGACTAAAATACCGCGAAGTATCGGAGAAACTGAATATCTCGATGAAGGCCGTCGAGGCCCAAATGACCCGCGCACTCAAAATTTTAAGAGCCGAGTTGGCTGATTATCAAGCAGCGTAGTGCTGCTCTACTGCCCACCTGACCCCTTTGAACAGCATGGTGGTCAGTTGATTTTTGACACCCTCCTCCAATCCACGGCAGGTAGTGAGGTTGTGTCCCCAAAGTGAAGAATTGCTTAGTAAGTGTCGTACTACTTCGCTGATGGTACTCAACTGCCACGCGCTGTAAAAAATCGCTGCTTTGTCGCACCGAATCGGGTAGTACTCGCCGTTGCGTTCACCGTAATACACGCCGTTTTCGCACTTGACGGCTTTCATGTACAACAAATACCCCGCAAACCCGCAAGCCAATTCCTGCGGCATACCTGCTTCGTACTTCAACAGCAACGGGATGACCTGTGCTTTGATTTTAGTGGTGTATTGCGTCAAACAAGCAGCGATGTCTTGGTTTGTGAACTGGCTGTCTATCAGCGATGTAGCTATATTTTTTGTTTCGCCATTGGCACTTTTTTCGAGTAGCAGTAGTTTTTGGCCCAAAGCCACCAAAGTGCGGTCGTTGCCGACTTCGGTACTGCGCTGATAGCCGTACAAATACCCCAACCCGCACAAGAGTGGCGTCACTACCGATGCTTCTGCCTCCGACAAACGCCCCAAACGCTCGCTCATTTCTGACGAAAATGAGTTGATAGGCGAATCAAAAAAACTGTTGTCGGAACGCACCATTGAATTTTTGTTTTCTTACAAGACGATAGATTTGGCGTATTCCCCCACCAATGCGCCGAATATTGAAAATTTGTTCTGTTTTGCACCGTTTTTCAGTCCGTTGGTCAAATAAACTTTTTGGGAGGGCGTTGGTTTTATAGTTTTGAGTCGAACTATTTCCCATAATGCCATGAAAAAAATTGCTACAACCTTATCCAGACTCCGACTCGTAGCACGATTCACACGAGTTTGTCCACATTTGTGCCGCACAGGCGGCCCCGCACGAGTCCGAATCACTTTGTTGTTTTTCTTCTGCCATTTGGTCGTTTGGGCAGGAGGCATCAAAGGCACGGTCAAAACCACCAAAGGCGAGCCGCTGCCCTACGCTGCGGTTGCCATCAAAGGCACCAATATCGGCACGATGGCCAACGCCGACGGTCGCTACGAACTCACCCTCGACGCGGGCAAATACGAGGTAGTATTTCAGTATTTGGGGTTTAAAACGTTGCTCAAAACCATTGAAGTGGGGGGCGATGTCAAAACTTTGGATGCTGCACTCGAAGAACAAGCCCTCAATTTGGGCGAAGTGAAGGTGGGTTCGGGCAAAGAAGACGCGGCCTATACCATCATGCGGCGGGCCATTGCCAAATCGCGCTTTCACGCGCTGCAAGTGGAGTCGTTTGGGGCGCGGGCGTACATCAAAGGCGTAGCCGTGGCCACCAAAATCCCGTTTTTTGCCGAGAAAGAACTCGAAAAACAAGGCATCAAAGAAGGCCGCCCAATACTGAACGAAAGCGTGAGCGACATCGCATTTAGGCAACCCAACCGCTACTCGCAAAAGGTCATTTCGACCCGCAACAGTTTGGACAACAGTGGCCCCAGCCCCAATCAGTTTTTGTTGGCGAGTTTTTATCAACCCACCGTCAGCGATGCCGTGTCGCCGCTGTCGCCAAGGGCATTTGGGTACTATCGGTTTGAGTATTTGGGGTCTTTTGAAGAAGCAGGCATGGAAATCAACAAAATCAAGGTCATTCCGAAGGCTTACGGGGAAGGTGTTTTCAAAGGCCAAATTTACATCATCGAAAACACTTGGGCCATTCACAGCCTCGACCTTATCACTACCACCCAAAGCCTCGACGTTGAAATTAAACAGGTGTATTCGCCCCTCCAAAACGTGTGGATGCCGACCAATCAGCAGTTTCGTTTTTCGGGTGGTTTGATGGGTTTTGAGGGAGAACTCAAATACATCGTGTCGGTGCGATACAACAGCCTCAAAGTCAATCCCGCGTTTAGAGAAGAAGTAAAAGTAGTGGATGAGAAGTTTGACAAACCCACCAACAACCTTTCTAAAACCGATATTCGTACCAAAAAACTGAATGATTTGGCCAAGCAGCAGAAGGAGTTTGGCACGAAGCAACTCCGCCAGATGATGAAGGAATACGAAAAACAAGAACGCCAAGAGCGCAAGGCCAAAAAAGAGGATGTAAACGTGGTTCGCAACGATTCTATCGTGGTGGATTCGATGGCCAACAAGCGCGACGATGCCTTTTGGAACGACATCCGCACGATTCCGCTGACCGAAATCGAAACCAAAAGTTACCGTATTTCAGACAGTGTGCGGGTAGTCAAAGAGCTGAAAGTCAAGGCCGATAGTACCAAAGCCAAAAAAGATTCGAGTCAGGTGTCGTTGAGCAAACTACTGACGGGCGGTACGTTCAAACTCGCCAAAAAGTGGTCGCTTGATTACAGCAGTCCTGTGCAGCCAGGGTATTTTACGTACAACACCGTGGAAGGCTACACCCTGATGAGTTCG